>CBDUCW010000006.1:0-20861 GCA_965365745.1 uncultured Trueperaceae bacterium | reverse complement strand
ACCGCCGAAAGCCGCCTGAAGGCCGACATCTACTGCGAAGACGAGACGATCACCTGGATCGGACGCGACCTCAGCCTTCCGACCGAAGCCGACGTGATCGACGCCCGCGGGAAGTACGTGTTCCCGGGCTTCATCGACCCGCACGTGCACATCCACCTGCCCTTCATGGGGACGCACGCGAAGGACACCCACACGACCGGCAGCCAGGCCGCGCTGGTCGGCGGCACGACCACGTTCATCGAGATGTGCGCGCCGAACAAGAACGACGACCTGCTCGAGGCCTACGAGCTGTGGAAGGGGATGGCCGAGGGCTCCAGCGCCTGCGACTACGCCTTCCACATGGCCGTGCCCAAGTTCGACGACAAGAGCGAAGCCCAACTCCAGGAGGTCATCGCCGACGGCACCACCTCCTTCAAGGTGTTCCTGGCCTACGAGGGCTTCTTCGGCGTCGAAGACCCCGAGCTCTACGCGGCGCTGTCGATGGCGGCGCGCGAGGGCGTGATCGTCACCGCCCACACCGAGAATGCGGCGCTCGTGTCGCGCCTGCAGCAGAAGCTGCTGGCCGAGGGGAAGACCGGCCCCGGCTTCCACGAGCCGAGCCGGCCCCGTCAGGTCGAAGCCGAGGGCGTCAACCACTTCGCCACCTTCCTCGAGATGACCGGCGCCAAGGGCTACGTCGTGCACCTGAGCTGCGAAGCCGCGCTCGACCGCGCCCTCGCCGCGCAGCGGCGGGGCGTCGACCTGTCGATCGAGGCGGTCATCCCGCACCTGATGCTCGACAAGAGCTACGCCGAGCGCCCCGACTTCGAGGGCGCGAAGTACGTCATGAGCCCGCCGCTGCGCGAGCCGTCCGACCGCGACGCGCTCTGGAGCGCCCTGCGCTCCGGCCTGATCGACACGGTGGGCACCGACCACGCGCCGTTCGACTTCCACGGCCAGAAGGACATGGGCAAGGGCGACTTCACCAAGATCCCCAACGGCATCCCCGCGATCGAGAACCGCGTGGACCTGCTCTACACCTACGGCGTCTCGCGTGGCGGGCTCGACATCCACCGCTTCGTCGAAGCGGCCAGCACCAACGCCGCCAAGCTGTTCGGCCTCTTCCCGCGCAAGGGCACGATCCAGGTCGGCGCCGACGCCGACCTCGTCGTCTACGACCCGAACTACCGCGGCACGCTCTCGGCCGAGACCCAGACGATGAACGTCGACTACAACGGCTTCGAAGGCGTCGAGGTCGACGGACGAGCCGAGGTGGTCACGGTGCGCGGTCGCGTCCAGGTCGAGGGCGGCGCCTTCGTCGGGGACGCCGGTCGCGGCGAACTCCTGCGGCGCGACACCCTCTAGCGCATCGCCGAACGCCCGGACGGGCGCTGCGCGCGCCGAACGGGCCTCCGAACGCGCCCCCGGCGTCCGCGTCAAGCCGACCCCTTCGTTCCGCTCCCCCTCTCGAGGTACCGCCATCGCCGAGTCCGCACCCGAACCCACGCGCCCCGCGCCCGACGCACCCGACGCATCGACCGCGCCCCGCGACGCGCCGATCATCGTCAGCCGCGATCTGACGATGATCTACCGCAGCCGCGCCGGCGACACGCTGGCGCTCGACGAAGCCGATCTCACCGTGCACGACGGGGAGTTCATCAGCCTCATCGGGCCGTCGGGCTGCGGCAAGACGACGCTGCTGCGCCTCGTCGCCGACCTGATCCAGCCGACCTCGGGTCACCTCGAGGTCGCCGGGAAGTCGCCGGAGCAGGCGCGGCTCGACCGCGAGTACGGCTACGTGTTCCAGGCGCCGGTGCTCTACGACTGGCGAACCGTGGAGCAGAACGTGACGCTGCCGCTCGAGATCATGGGCTTTCCGCGCGCCGAGCGGCGCGAGCGGGCCGCTCGCCTGCTCGAGACCGTGGGGCTCGCGGACTTCCACGATCAGTACCCGTGGCAGCTCTCCGGTGGGATGCAGCAGCGCGTGTCGATCGCCCGCGCGCTCGCCTTCGATCCCAAGATCATGCTGATGGACGAACCCTTCGGGGCGCTCGACGAGATCACGCGCGAGGCGCTCAACCTCGAACTGCTGCGGCTCTGGGACGAAACGCGCAAGACCGTCCTCTTCGTCACCCACTCGATCTCGGAAGCGGTGTTCCTGTCGACCCGCATCGTGGTGATGACGCCGCGGCCCGGCAAGATCGAGACCATCATCGACGTCGATCTGCCGCAGCCGCGCGACGCCGACACCCGCGAACTTCCGCGCTTCTTCGAGCTCGAGACCGAGGTCCGCGAGTCGCTGCGGGGAGTGCACTGACGTGACGACGCCCGCCGCGCCCGCCACCGCCGGCGAACGGCTGCGGCGCTACTGGCGCCGCACCTGGCCCGTCGTCGCGGTGCTCGCGGCGACGATCGTGCTGGGCTACCCGATCGCGCTCCTGTTCGGGCTCCCGCTCGCGCAGCGCGACATCGCCGACTTGCGAAAGTGGGAGCAGGGCGTGTTCGAGGCGCCGGCTCCCCGCGACGTGACGGCGCTGACGAGCGGCGGGGGCGAGCTGCGCTTCGACGCGCCGCTGCTCGACGAGCGCGGCGCCGGGCTGCCGGTGCTGGGGGGAGCGCCGCTGCAATCCGTGCCCACGGGCGCCACGCTGCGGTTGGCGGAGCTCGAGGAGGCCGCGGACGGCACGCCGCTGCTGCGCTTCGGCGACCCGCTCGAGCCGGTGGCGTCCCCTGCGGCGACGCCGGTGCTGCGGCTGCCGCCCGAACTGCGCGAGGCGCTGCCGCCGCTCTACGCGGGCGACGCGCTCCTGCGGCTGGGCTCGACGGACGCCGTCGAGCGCCCCGACGGGCAGCGGACCGCGTTCACCTTCGAGGGCTTGCCCGGGGCGAGCGACGACGGCTCCGATTCGGCGGAAGGCGCCGGGGCCGGTGCCGTGCTGCTCGACGGTGCGGTGCTCGAGCCGGGCCTCGACTACACCGAGGCCGGCGGCGCGCTGGCGGGTGCGGGCATCGAGCTCGCCGAACCGGCTCCCTTCGGCAGCGATCTCCGACGGGTGGTGGGCGACGCCGCCGTGCTCGACGCGGCCGCCGGCACGATCGTCCTGGCCGAGCCCGCCGACGCGCCCGTGCGCCCGGCGCTCGACGTGGTGCGCCTCGCCGAGCGACTCGAGCCCGTGCCCGACGGGACCGGGCGGCGCTTCTCGTTCCAGCGCGATCAGATCCTCGAGACCGACCGGACCCGCGAGCTGTTCGTGGGCGAACGTCCGCTGCGCGCCGACGAGGAGCGCTCCGAGGAGCGGGCCGACGGCCGGCGCACCGCCTTCACCTTCCCGTCGGAGCGAGGCATCGTCGCCGTCGACGGCCGGCTCCTCCTCGAGGGGCGCGACTTCGCGCGGGACGGCGCCGTCGTCGAGCTGAACAGCGCACCGGTACGGAACGCGCGCATCCGCAACCACCCGGACATCGTGGTCGCCGACGCCGAGGCGGGGGAGATCCTGTTGGCCTTCGATCCGGGCGACGTGCCCGTGTGGACGACGCACTACACCTTCTACGCGCGGCCCGGCTGCGGTTCCACCGTGATCGAGTGCTTCTTTGCGCTCCCGCAGCATCCGGTGCCGTTCCCGCACTGGATCGCGGAGCGCGTGGTGCCGTTCTTCGGCAAGTACGCGCTCGCCGACGAGCGCAACGTGGTGCGTGCCACCCTCTACACGACCGCCGGGACGCTCTCGGCGCTCGGCCTGGGCGGCGCGATCGGCGTGCTGCTCGCAGTGATCTTCGTGATCTTCCGGCCGGTCGAGCGCGCGCTGCTCCCGTGGGTGATCGCCAGCCAGACGATCCCGATCATCGCGCTGGTTCCGGTGCTGCTGCTGGTGCTGGGCAACTTCGGGATCACGATCCAGACGAGCCTGTTGCCGACCGCCATCATCGGCGCCTACATCGCCTTCTTCCCGGTGGTCGTCGGCACCGTCAAGGGCCTCCGATCGGTCGAACCGCTCGCGCTCGACCTGATGCGCTCGTACGCGGCCACGCGCCTCCAGGTGTTCTGGAAGGTGCGCTTCCCCGCGGCCGTGCCGTTCCTGTTCACCAGCCTCAAGCTCGGCACCGCGGCCGCCCTGGTGGGCGCGCTGGTGGCCGAGACCGAGTCGAACAACCGCAAGGGGCTGGGCTTTCAGATCCTGGGCCAGGTGCAGTCGGGGAACGTCGCCGACGTGTGGATCCTGCTGCTGCTGTCGGGCCTCTTGGGCATCGGACTGGTGGCGCTGGTGGACGTGATCCACCGGATCGTGGCACCGTGGGAGCGCACGGCATGAGCGGACTTGCGGCACGCACGCGACCGATCTGGAGTGCGGCGGTGTTCGCGCTCGTCGCCGGCGTGGGTTTGCTGCTGCCCGCGGCTCCGGCCGGGCCGCGGGGCTTCGAGCTGCTCGGGCCGTGGGGCCCGGTACTCGCGGGGGCCGCCCTGGTCTTCGCGCTCTGGGGTCGGCTGATCCCCGCCTCCCTGCTCCTGCCGGTGGGTGCCGTGGGCGCGGCGCTCCCCGTGCTCCGCCTGGCCCAACTCGATGCGCCGGCCGCGGGCGGCTTCTGGTGGCTGTTCTGGGGCTTCCTGATGACGATGCTCACTGCGGTCGGTCGGGTCTCGCTGCAACCCCGCGACCTCGAGGAGCCGCTGTGGGTGCAACGGCTGCGGCGCACGCTGCCGCCGCTGTCGGTGCCGATCGCCCTGTTGCTGCTGTGGCAGGCGCCGGTCGTCGCCTTCCAGGTGCCCAAGGGGATCTTCCCGGGCGTCGGGGCGGTGATCGCGTCGCTCGGCGAGTCGTACCCGGTCCTGCTCTCCGACAGTTACGTCACCTTCGTCAAAGAGGTGCTGCTCGGCTTCGTGCTCGGGCTCGTCGGCGGCTTCGCCGCGGGCGTGGCGATCGCGGGCTCGTCGTTCCTGCAGCGCGGCTTCCTTCCGCTGGCGGCGGCCTTCGGCGCGGTTCCGATCGTCGGCCTGGCGCCGGTGCTCGGCCGCGCGTTCGGCGTCGATTGGGAGTCGAAGGCGGCGGTGGTCGTGATCGTGACCTTCTTCCCGGTCGTGCTCAACACGGTGCAGGGCCTCACGCTCGTCGATCCGCTCAAGCTCGAGCTGCTCAAGGCCTACGCCGCCCGTCCGCGCGACGTCTTCCTCAAGCTGCGCGTTCCCAACGCGCTGCCGTACCTGTTCAACGCGATGAAGCTCGCCGCCGTCCTGTCGGTGATCAGCGTCATCGTCGCCGAGTTCCTCATCCCGGGACCGCCCGAGGGTCTCGGCCAGCGCATCAGTCTGTCGGCGCGTCGCGGCGCGTTCGACCTCGTGTTCGCGGCCATCGCCGTGTCGAGCGTCATCAGCATCCTGTTCTACGGCGGCCTCAGCGCGCTCGAGCGCTGGCTGACCGGGTGGCACCCCTCGTTTCGCGAGGACGGCGCATGAGGACGTGCGCCGACCGGGCGAGTGGGTTGCATCGCCGCCCGCGGCGACGGCGCCCGCCCGCCTCCGCCGATCCGCCCCGCGCCCCCTCGTCGCCCGCCCCTCCGCTCGTCCGTCCGTCGGCTCTCCGACTCCGGTCCGCCCGTCCGCCGCCGCCCGCTCTCCGTTCCCGTCGCGGACGATCCGCTCCGCCCGCGATGCGCGGAGACGACCGACCGCTTCGCATCGCCCGCCGGCCGCGTCGAACCGCCGCCCCTCCGCCCGTGTCCGTCCCCCGAACCCCTCCGTCGTGCTCCCGAAAGGACCTCCGATGAAACGAATCGCAACCCTCCTCGCCGCCCTGCTGCTGAGCGCTCTGCTCGCCAGCGCTGCCGCCCAGGACGACCTCATCCCGGTCACCTTCCAGTCGAAGTGGTTCCCGCAGGCTCAGTTCGCCGGCTACTTCGTCGCCATCGACAAGGGCTTCTACGCAGAAGAGGGCCTCGAGGTCACCGTCCTCGACGGCGGCAACGTCAACCCGACCGTGCAGGTCGCCTCGGGCAACGCCGACTTCGGCACCGACTGGATCGCCAACATGCTCGTGCAGCGCGAGCAGGGGCTCGACGTCGTGCAGATCGCCCAGGTCTACCAGGACAGCGGCTACCGGATGGTGGCGCTCGACGGCTCCGGCATCGAGACCTTCGCCGACCTCGCCGGCCGCACCGTCGGCGTGTGGGGCTTCGGCAACGAGTTCGTCGCGCAGGCCGTGTTCGCGGCCGAGGGGCTCACCAGCGATCTCGACGCGACGGCCCAGAACCCCGACATCAGCGCCGTCGTGTACGCCTTCGACCCCGCGCTCGTGTTCCCCGACGAAGTCGACGTGGCGTCGGTCATGACCTACAACGAGCTCGACCAGGTCATCGGCCTCGGCTACGACCTCGACTCGCTCGTCGTGCTCGATCCGGCCGACATCGATGCCGCCCTGCTCGAGGACCTGATCTTCACCACGCCCGATCTGCTCGCCAGCGACGACTTCAAGGGCTCGGGCCTCTCGGGCCGCGAGGTCGCCGAGCGCTTCGTGCGCGCCTCGCTGCGCGGCTGGCAGTACGCCGTCGACAACCCCGAGGAAGCCGTCTTCATCGTGCTCGGCTACTGCGGCGACACCTGCTCCGGCTCCGGCTCGACCCAGAGCCCGCTGATCCACCAGACCTGGCAGATGGCGCGCGTCTCGGAACTCGTGGCGCCCACGCCCGACACCGAGCTCGGCGCGCTCAACGAAGCCGCCTTCGAGCGTTCGGTCGAACTGCTCGTCGAGGTGGGGCTGCTGTCGGAGGCCGTCGCCTTCGACGACGTCGTCGACACGAGCGTCCTCGACGCCCTCGACTGACCTCCGACCCTCAGCGCACGGCGCCGTGTGCGCGGGACCGCTCCGGCGGCCCCGCGCCCGGCGCCTGCGCGCTATCTTGACGCAACGCCTATCGACGTCCGCTGCGCGCGTCGACCTCGTGCCGTCCGCCGAGGTTGCGACGACCGCGATCCGCGCGACCGCTCTCGTCGGCTCCCGCAGCCGCGCACCGGAGCGAGAAAGGATCCGTCCATGACCCTCGAAGCCACCCGCCCGGCCCCGACCGCCCAGGAGCTGCTCGAGCGGCAGAAGAAGGTGCTGCTGCCGATCCAGAGCAAGATGCTCTACTACGGCGACCGTCCGCTCGCCGTCGACCACGCCAAGGGCCACCGGCTGTGGGACACCGAGGGGAACGCCTACCTCGACTTCTTCGGTGGGATCCTCACCGTGTCGGTGGGCCACTGCAACGACGAGGTGGTCGAGGCCACCGCCGAGCAGATGCGCACGGCGGGCCACACCAGCACGCTCTATCTCAACGAGATCACCGTCAAGGTGGCCGAGAAGCTCGCCGAGATCACGCCCGGCCGCCTGCAAGTCTCGTTCTTCACGAACAGCGGCACCGAGGCCGACGAGACCGCCATCATGGCCGCCCGCATGTTCACGGGCAACCAGGACATCATCGCGCTGCGCCACGCCTACTCGGGCCGGAGCGCGTCGATGATGACGATGACGGCGCACTCGAACTGGAAGCTCGGGGGCGTCTACGACGGCAGCATCAAGCACGTCCGCTCGCCCAACATGTACCGGCGCCCGCCGAGCATGACCGAAGCGCAGTACCTCGACTTCCTCGTCGAGGACTTCGAGGACTTCCTCGCCACCTCGACCGACGGCAAGATCGCGGCCTTCATGGCCGAGCCGATCCAAGGGGTCGGCGGCTTCGCGCCCGCGCCCGCCGATTACTTCAAGCGCATCCTGCCGCTCGTGCGCGAGGCCGGCGGGCTGCTGATCATCGACGAGGTGCAGACCGGCTGGGGTCGGACCGGCGGCCATTGGTGCGGCATCGAGCACTGGGGCGTCGAGCCGGACATCATGACCTTCGCCAAGGGCATCGCCAACGGAGCGCCGGTCGGCGCGACGATCATGACGCCCGAAGTCGCCGAGGCGGTGAACGTCCTGACCCTGTCCACCTACGGCGGAAATCCTGTGTCGATGGCGCAGACCTACGCGACGATCTCCTACATCGAGCGCAATCGGCTCTGGGAGAACGCCGAGCGGCAGGGCGGGGAGCTGCGCCGCCGCATGGAAGCGATGGCCGAGGGGCACGCCTTCATCGGCGACACCCGCGGCATGGGCCTGATGCAGGCCTTCGAGATGGTCGAACCGGGCAGCAAGGATCCCGACGGTGCCCGCGCGTCGGCGGTCGTCAACGCCGCCCGGGAGCGCGGCCTGCTCATCGGCAAGGGCGGACGCTACGGCAACGTGCTCCGCATCGCGCCGATGCTCGACGTCGGCGCAGAGCAGATCGACGAGGGCTGCGCGATCCTCGAGGCCGCGCTCGCCGACGCGGCCGACGCCTGAGGCCGCGTTCGCTCCCGGGGGCCCCGAGCCCTCTCTCCGAACCGCCCTCCGATCCGGGCCGGCCACGCACCGTGGCCGGCCCGCCGCCGTGGCGGGCTCTTCAGCGGACGCCGTCGTCGATGACGGCGTAGCGCTGCCGTCGCCCGAGCAGCACCGCGCCCGGGATCGCCACCGCGACGCCGGCGACGAGCAGCATCGGGGCATAGCCGAAGGCCTGTGCGACGAGTCCCAGGAGCAGCGGGGTCACGAACTGGACCAGGCGGTTGGCGGTGATGCGGGCGCCGAAGGCCACCCCGTGCCCGTGCGTGGGGACCTCCTCCACGACGGTCACCATCGTCAGCGGCTGGGCGATGCCGATGCTCAATCCGAGCAGCAGCGAGGCCGCCACGAGCACGACGAGCTGGTCTCCGAGCGCGAGCCCCGCCAGCCCTACGGCCGACGCGGCGGCGTTGGCGAGGAACGTCCGAACCCGCCCGCCCAGCAGCGTGATCACCCGGGCCATGACCGGGCGGACCACGATCGAGGCGAACGAGCGCGCGCTCAGGATCAGGCCGATCACGCTCGCCGGGACCGCGAGCTCGTCGAGAAAGGCGGGCAAGAACGAGCCATGGGCGATGAGCACCAGCATGACCCCGGCGCTCACCACCAGGCTGACCTGCACCGTCGGAAGGCGCGCCAGCTCGAGCAGGGCCCGGGGCGTCACGTTCCTTCCCCCGCTGGCTCCCTCGGCCGCGTCCCGCCCGATGCCCTGGGTGGGCACCAGCAGGAAGGCGACCGCCGCCAGAGCGGCGACGACGCCGGCGACCCCGTAGGCCACGTCGAAGCCGCGCAGGTCGACGAGCACCCCGGCGAGCACGGGGCCGAGCAGCTGGCCGCCCGATACGAAGGTGCCGTACCAGCCGAAGTTCCGTTCGCGGGCTACGCCCGAACCGAACGACGCCACGACCTTCTGCGCGGCGACGACGGCGATGAGCTGGCCCAGCCCGGAGAGGATCTGCAGGGCGATCAAGGTGGCCAACGACGAAGCGAAGGCCACCAGCAGCGGGGCGGCGGCCAACAAGCCCGCGCCCACCAGCATCAGCGGCTTCGGGCCGACGCGGTCGGCCATCGAGCCGGCCGGGATGGCGACGAACAGGGGGAACAGGAAGGCCGCCGAGATCACCGCGCCGATGACGGCGGGCGGAGCGCCGAGCGCGGCCGACAGCAGCGGCGCGAGCGGGCCGAGCATGAAGTAGCTCGCGAACATCAGCAGCGCCCCGCTGCAGAGGACGAGGAACGCGGTGCGCGAGCCCGGCCGGATCACCGCCCGACGCCGTCGACCGGGACGCCCGGTCGGGCGGTCGGTCGAGCTGCGGGGTTCGGGCGGGGCGCGGGGTCGTCAGTTGCTGCCGGCACCGTCGACCTTGAGATCGTGCACAGGATTCTCGATCGCCCCGATGCCGGGGATCGTGCACCCCACCGTGTCGCCGTGGGCGAGCGGGATCGCCCCGGGCGTGCCGGTCGAGATCACGTCGCCGGGC
Source organism: uncultured Trueperaceae bacterium (assembly GCA_965365745.1). Lineage (GTDB taxonomy): Bacteria > Deinococcota > Deinococci > Deinococcales > Trueperaceae > CBDUCW01. Next base: position 11,014 of record CBDUCW010000006.1, on the reverse strand, counting down.
TCGAGCGGCATGATCGCCGAGAAGAACGCGACCAGGTACCACGGCTTGAACATCATGTTGGCGACGGAGTTGGTCCGAACCGCCTCGCCGTTGTGCCGCGTGCTGACCTCGATCTGTTCGATCGGGCCGAGTTCGTCGACCGTGACGAGGGTCGGACCGAGCACGAGGAAGCCGTCGAAGCTCTTGGCCCGGGTCAGAAAGCGCGGATTGCGCTGCAGGATGTCCTCGGCCGTCATGTCGATGATGGTGGTGACCCCGGCGACGACGCTCGGCGCGTCCTCCTCGCGGACGTTCTTGCAGCGCGTGCCGATGATCAGGCCGAGTTCCGCCTCGCCGGTGGTGCGCTCGCTCTGGAGCGGGATCGGAATCGAGTCGCCCGGCGCGAGGATCGTGGTGGCCGGCTTCATGAACGTCGCGGGCTCGGTCGGTCGCTTCTCGCCGAGGTCGCCCGCGTGCGCTTCGTAGTTCAGCCCGACGCCGAGGATCTTGGGGGGGCGATGGAGCAGGGCCGCCGGCGTCGCTTCGTTCGCGTCGACGACGGGCAGCGCGGCGAGCTCGGCGCCGGCGGAGGCCACCCACGCGCGGAGCGACGCGATGCGTTCGGAAGCGACCAAGCCTTCGACGGTCTCGGGCCAGTTCGCGCCGGTGGCGGCGTTGATCGAGCTCAGCAGGATCGGGCCGCGATCGGTCTCGAGCGCGGCGCGCGGCGCGGCAGCCTCGGAATCGGCTCGGGAACTCAGGCGGAGACTACGCAGTCGCATCGAAGAGGACCTCCGGGAGGTGGGGAGATGGGTGCGGGCCCGCGAGGGCGGGTGGCGCAGCGTGCTGCGGGCTCCGCCGGGCCCCATGGATCAGCGGGTCGCCGGCGCACTCGGGACGCTCAGGCGTCCGACCCGCCGGCGGATTCGCGCTCCTGCAGTTCGCGGGCGCGGCTCTGCGCGCTGGCGACGGTGCGCTTGTTCGACTGGCTGATGAAGACGAGCAGCACCATCAGGCCGACGGTGATCAGACCGAGGGTGAGTGCGACGGGGCGCTGCACGAAGATCGCGAACGAGCCGCGCGAGATGGTGAGCGTCTGCCGGAGCGTGTCTTCGGCCAGCGGCCCGAGCACGAGGGCGACGACCAGCGCGGCCGGCGAGTAGCCGAAGCGCTTCATCAGGTAGCCGACGCCGCCGGCGGCGAGCATCAACCAGGTCTCGATCATGCTGCCGTTGACCGCGAAGGTACCGATGGCCGAGAGCAGCACGACGATGGGCGCGAGGATTCGGTACGGCACGCGCAGCATGGCGACGAAGAGCGGGATCGCGAAGATGCAGAGCGCGACGAGCACCATGTTCCCGAGGTACATGCTGGCGATCAGCGTCCAGGCGAACTCGGGGTTCTGGCTCATGAGCAACGGCCCGGGTCGCAGGCCCCAGAGCAGGAAGGCGCCGAGCAGCACCGCCGTCGACGCGGATCCGGGGATGCCGAGCGTGAGCAGTGGGATCATCGCGCCGGCGGAGGCCGCGTTGTTCGCCGCCTCGGGCGCCACGAGGCCGGCCATGTGCCCCTCGCCGAACTGGTCGCCGTCGGGGGAGACCGACTTCTCGACCGAGTACGCCATCAGGCTGGCGATCGTCGCGCCGGCGCCGGGGATCACGCCCACGACGAAGCCGAGGATCGAGCCCCGGAGCAAGGTCCAGCGGGTCTGGATCCAGTCGAGCGCAGTGGGCCAGAAGCGCTCTTCGTTCTGGTACTGGAGCACCCCGGACTCGCCGCGGTGCGCCCCTTGGTGGAGCGAATACAGCAGCTCGCCGATGCCGAAGAGGCCGATGGCGATGGGGATGAAGTCGATGCCGCCGATCAGCTGGGCGGAGCCGAACGTGTAGCGCATGCGGCCCGTGACGAGGTCGACGCCGACGGTGGCGAGACCGAAGCCGATCAGCCCCGAGATCACGCCGTAGCGCCAGTTGGCGCCCACCATGATCACGAGCGTGAGCATGCCCATCATCACGAGCATGAAGAACTCGGGCGGTCCGAAGCTGCGGGCCATGCGCGAGAACAGCGGGGCGAGCAGCGTGATCAGGATCACGCCGATGGTGCCGCCGGTGAACGAGGCGACGGCCTGCATCACCAGCGCGGGGCCTGCCCTGCCCTTCTTGGCGAGCGGATAGCCGTCGAAGGTGCTCGCGACCACCGCGGATGCGCCGGGCACGTTGAGGAGGATCGACGTCAGCGTCGCCCCGTACATCCCCGCGTAGTAGATCGCCGCCAGCATGACGACCGCGGTGATGGTGTCCATGCCGAAGGTGATGGGCAGGAGGATGGCGATGCCCGCGCTCGGCCCGAGGCCGGGGAACAGCCCGACCACCATGCCGACCATCGCGCCGATCAACAGGAACAGGATGTTCGTCGGGCTGAGGGCGAGCTGAAGTCCCATGAAGAGATCTGCGAACAGTTCCATCGGCTCAGCGCTCCGTGACCGCGCCTGCGGCCGCCGTCGAGCTCGCGGCCGGGACGGTGGATCGGATCGCGGGTCGCATCTCGATCACCATGGCAGCGGGAACGCGGCTTCGGCGAAGGCGGCGTTGAGCCACACGTCGAAGAGGAAGTAGAGGCCGAGGGGGAGCGCGACCGAGACGGCGATGTTGACCAGCGCCTGGCCGCGGTTGTACGTGAACAGGGCGAGGAGCATGAAGACGATCATGGAGAGCAGGCCGCCGAGATAGGGCATGAGTGCGACCAGCAAGATGCAGTACCCGAAGAAGATGAAGATGTCCCGCGCGTAGTCGGTGCCCGGATCGGGGCTGCGCCGGCGCAGGATGTCGACGACGATCGAATAGAGGGTGAGGCCGATCGTCATCAGGCCGATGATGCGTGGAAAGAAGCCCGGGCCGAGCCGGCCGCGGACCATGAAGCTGAGTTCGGTGAACGCGAACCACGTGTAGGCCACGGCGGTGGCGAGGATGCCGAGGGCGAACGCGAGACGAATGGTCATGGAGGCTCCGGATCGAAGGGGCCGGCGCCGGAGCGTGTAGCTCCGGCGCCGTGCCGAGGGGCTCTTAGTCGATCGCGCCCTGCTCGCGAAGGATGTCCGCGAAGGTGTCGCGCACGTTGAGGAGGAAGTCGAAGAACTCGTCCCCGTAGAGCACGTTCTCGGTGAGGATCTGGTTCTCGATGTAGGCGGCCCACTCGGGGGTCTCGACGACCTTCTGCATCGTCTCGATCCACCACTGCTGGGCTTCCTCGGAGGCGCCCGGGGCCAGGATCAGGCCGCGGGGCATCGAGATGCCGATGTCGTAGCCGGCGTCACCGAAGGTGGGGACGTCGCCCAGGGCGGCCGGGGTCGACACGCCGGAGTAGGCGAGCGGCTTCATGTCGCCGGAGTCGATCAGGCCGAGCACCTCGCCGGGGTTCGACACGATCGCGTCGAGGGCGCCCGAGAGGAGGGCCGAGTTGAGCTCGCCCGCGGCGTTGAACGACACGTAGTCGAACTCGAAGCCGGCGCGGCTCGAGAGCACCTGCGGAACGATGAAGTCGACGTTCACGGCGCCGATGCCCCCGATGGCGAGGGTGTCGTTGCGCGCGACCTCGAGCCACTCGTCGAAGGTGTCGATGTCGGAATCGCCGCTCACGAGGAGCACCAGGTCGTCGGTCGCGAGGAGCGCGATGGGCACGAAGCTCTCGGGCGTCCACGGAGTGTCGGCCTGCAGCGGCGTGGTGATGAAGCTGCCGCTCGTGGTCGAGATGTCGTAGTCGCTGCCCTGCTGCGCGTACAGGTAGCCCCAGCCGACCGCGCCGCTGCCGCCCTGGCGGTTCGTGGCGACGATCTCGTCGGGGTACCACTCGTAGGTTTCGAGGATGTCGATCAGGGTGCGGGACATGATGTCGTTGCCGCCCCCGGGACCGAAGGCGATGGTCCAATCGAGGCGTTCGCTGGGGTAGTCCTGCGCGAAGCCGACGGCGAGGAACGCCGAGGCGAACAGGGCCACCAAGGTGGTGGTGAAGAAACGACGGATGCGGTTGCTGATCATCAGCTACCTCCTGGGGTGGGACGGAGACCTACGTGCGAAGGGTGCGATGCCGAGCGCTACATGGCATTAGCCCCCTTCCTCGGGCAGAAGCATCCACGTGGCGGTCGCCACGGCGGCGGGCTTGCCGCGTTCCCCGATCAGCGTCGACTCGGTGAAGACGATGCGGCGGCCCTTCTTGGTGAAGCGTCCGATGCAGTGGCTGGCACCGAGCACGGGACGCACGTATTGCGTGTTCATCTGAAGCGTAACGCCTGGACGCAGGAAGCGGTTGAGGAGGTGGCCCATCGAGATGTCCATCGCGGTCGCGATCACGCCGCCGTGCAGCGAACCCTGCGGATTGTTCATGTAGTCCGCGTAGGGGATCTCGACACGGCACGTTTCCGCGTCGTCGTCGTAGTCGACGTCGAAACCGAAGAAGCGGGCGAGAAAGAACTTCTCGAACGCGGGCTCGTGCTCCCGCACGGCCGTTTCGAAGCGGTCGCGAACCAGGTCGGCGTCCATCGGCGGCTCAGCCGAAGTTCGGCGGACGCTTCTCGAGGAAGGCGCGCACGCCCTCCTTGTAGTCGTCGCCATCGAAGGAGTCGTTGCGGAGCTTGCGGCTTTCGTCGTCGTCCTCGGTCGCGCCGTCGACGATCTTCTGCACGATGCGTTTGCTGCTGCGGACCGAGTACTGCGAGCGCGAAGCGATCAGACGTGCGAACTCGTAGGCGCGATCCTCGAGCGCGTCGGGCTCGAGCAGTTCGTCGATCACCCCGACCTCGTAGGCCCGCTGGGCGTGGAGGTGCTCGCCCGAGAACAGGATGTACTTCGCGACGGCCGGCCCGGCGAGGTCGCTCAGCTGCTTCGTCGCCTGCAGGCTGTAGACGATGCCGAGCCGCGCGGGCGTGATGCCGAAGCGGGCGTTCGTGTCGGCGAAGCGCAGGTCGCAGGCGAGCGCGATCTCGGCGCCGCCGCCGATGCAGAAGCCGTGGATCATGGCGATCGACGGTTTCGTCATCGTGGCCAGCGCGCGCTCGGCGACGTGCGTCGCCTCGTTGTAGACACGCGCCCCCTCGGAGTCGGCGCGGTAGGTATCGAACTCGCTGATGTCGGCGCCCGCCGAGAAGGCCTTCTCGCCGGCGCCGCGAATGACGAGCACCTTGATGGCGTCGTCGGCCTCGACCTGCTCGACGAACCCGGGCAGCGCCTGCCACATCGCGTAGCTGATGGGGTTGCGCTTGTCGGGGCGGTTGATGAGCAGGGTGGCGATGGCGCCGTCCTTGCGCAGGACCAAGTGGTCGGAATCGGCCATGGGATCTCCTCGGGAGTCGGGCGGAGCGGGTCGGATCGGTGGGCGGGCCGCCCGAGGGGGCGACTCGGTCGCACGGGAGGTCGGCGACCGCCGAGGGCTAGGCGTCGTCGCCTCGGTAGCGGTCGTAGATCACGTCGTCGTCGAACAGCTTCGCGATCGTCGCGTCGTCGTAGCCGGCCTCGCGGAGCACCTCGTCGGTGTGCTGGCCGAGCCACGGCGCCGCCGTGCGGATCTGGAGCGGCGTCCCGGACAGCTTCGGAGCGACGCCCAGGGTCTTCATCGGGCCGATCTTCGGGTGGTCGATCTCGACCACCATGTCGCGGGCCAGCACCTGCTTGTTCTTCATCGTCTCGTCGTAGCGAAGGACCGGACCGCCGGGGACGCCGGCCTTGTCGAGCAGGTCGACCCAGTGTTCGGTCTCGTGCTCCGACACGATCGCGCTGATCTCGCGTTCGAGCTCGTCGATGTTCTCCATGCGGGCCGCGAGGGTGTCGAAGCGCGGATCGTCGATCCACTCCGGCTTGTCGAGCACGTCGTTGCAGAGGCGCTTCCACAGGCGCTGGTTGTTCGCGCCGATCGTCACGTACCCGTCTGCGCTCCGGTAGGCCTGGTACGGCGTGGTGCGGCGGTGGCGCGTACCGGTGGGTCCGGCGATCTCGCCGCCCCCGAACCAGGCACCCGCTTCCCAGATGGTCCAGGCCAGGCCCGCATCGACCAGCGAGATGTCGATGTACTGCCCCTCGCCGGTCTTCATCCTGTGGATCTGGGCGCCCAGGATGGAGTAGGCGGCCGTGGCTCCGGCGGCGATGTCGTTGATCGCGATTCCGACCTTGGCCGGACCGCCGTCCGGGTAGCCGGTCATGCGCATCAGGCCGCTGACGCCCTGCGCGATGATGTCGAAACCCGCGCGCTGGCGGTACGGGCCCGTCTGGCCGAATCCCGTGATCGAGCAGTAGAGGATGTCGGGCTTGACCTTCTTGACCGATTCGTAGTCGATGCCGAGTCGTTCGGTCACGCCGGGCCGGAAGTTCTCGATCACCAGGTCGGCGCCCTTGGCGAGTTCGAGGAAGGCCTCGACCCCGGCCTCGGACTTGAGGTCGATGCCGAGGCTGCGCTTGTTGCGGTTCGGCATCGCGGCCGGGTAGCTCTCGTCGTTGACCTTGGGCGCGAGCCGGCGCGAGTCGTCGCCCTCGGGGAAGCGCTCGACCTTGATGACGTCGGCGCCCATGTCGGCGAGCACCATCGTGCAGTACGGACCCGAGAGGAAGCGCGTGAGGTCGAGGACCTTGAAGCCGTCGAGGGGGAGCACAGGGGAGCCTTCCTTCCTGAGGAGCCGACGAAGCCGTGCACCCTGCGAGCGGGGTGCCGCGCTTCGGGGGATCGGGAGCCGGGTCGCCGACGTTGCGACGCGCGTCGCGGGGTCGTCGCAGCGACGCCCCTGCGCGTTCATGGGGAACGGTCGATCGGCTACGGTTTCCACGATTGATTTCCACAATGTGGAAAGTAGTTTTATAATGTGGCAAGCGTACGAGATGGGCCGACCGCTGTCAAGCTACGGTGGGCCGAGCGACGGCCGGGAGGCCGGTCGGATCGAGGGCACTGCGGGCCCCTCTCCGGAGGAGTGGAACTGCGCGTGAGCGACGACGAGAAGGCGACGACGACAAGGGGCGGGCCGGCCTCGGATCGAGGCCCGGCGCCCGCCAGAGGCGTGCCGGCGGTGAGCGGCGTCCAGTCGCTCGACCGGGCGGTCGCCATCCTCCGTGCGTTCGATCTCCGGCGCCCGCAAATGGGCCTGTCGGAGATCGCCGAGGCCCTCGAGCTCACCGTCAGCACCACGCACCGCCTGCTGCAGAGCCTCAAGGCGCACGGCCTGGTGATCCAGTCGGACGGAAGCAAGGCGTACGCTCCCGGCCCGGCGCTGCTCGATCTCGCGGCCGTGGCGCAGAGCGCGCTGGACGTCCAGGAGATCGCCCGCCCGATCTTGCCGCGGCTCCGCGACCGGGTCGGCGAGACGGTCGGCCTGCACGTGATTCGAAACGACATCTACCGGGTGGTGGTCGACCAGGCCGAGAGCCACCACCCGCTGCGCCGCACGTATACCGGGTTGGGCGAGCCGATCCCCATCCACCAAGGCGCGCCGGGAAAAGTGCTGCTCGCCTTCCTCGACGCCGACCGCCGCGAGGCGGTCTTCCAGGTCCCGTTGGAGGCCGCGACCGAAGGGACGATCGTCGACGAGGACGCCCTTCGCGCCGATCTCGAGGAGATTCGGTCGCGCGGCTACGCGCTGTCGTTCGGCGAGCGCGTGGCCGGCATCCACACGGTCGCGGTTCCGATCTTCGACCACAACGGTCGCGCGACCGCCTCGCTGAGCATCACGGGTCCGGCGATCCGGATGCCGGCCGACCGTCTCGAGCGGATGGTTCCGGCGGTCACGGCCGCCGCGTTCGAGATCTCGACCCACCTCGGCTACGTTCCGCCCAAGGAGGACGACTCGTGAATCCCCCCCTCGTGTTCGAGTACGACGGGCACGCGCCCGACATCGCCCCCGACGCGTTCGTGGCGCCGGGGTGCACGGTGCACGGCAGGGTGCGCCTCGCCCGCGGCAGCAGCGTCTGGTACGGCAGCGTCCTGCGCGGCGACAACGACCTGATCGACGTCGGGGAGGAGTGCAACATCCAGGACGGAAGCATCCTGCACACCGATGTCGGTCGCCCGGTGACGCTCGGAGCCCGCGTCACCGTGGGCCATGGGGCGATCGTCCACGGGGCGACGGTCGCCGCCGACGCGCTCATCGGCATGCGCGCCGTGCTGCTCAACGGCTCGCGCGTGGGCCGGTACAGCATCGTGGCGGCCGGGGCGGTCGTGACCCCGGGAACCGAGATCCCCGACGGCGTGCTCGCCGCGGGCGTACCGGCCCGAGTCCTGCGCGACGTCACCGACGAGGAGCGCGCCATGATCGATCGAACGGCGAAGTCCTACGCGTCGAAGGCGGCGAAGCACGCCGACGCGCTCGCCGCCGCCGGGGGCCGCCCATGAGCGCCGCGGGTCCCGGCCTTCGGACGCGCATGCGGATGGCCGTCGACGGAGCGGCGTCGTGAGCGCGCCGCTCGAAGGCATCACCGTCGTCGACCTGACCCGGGCGCTGGCCGGTCCGTACGCGACCCAGATGCTCGCCGACGCCGGCGCCGACGTCATCAAGGTCGAGCGGCCGGGGAGCGGCGACGACTCGCGGTCGTGGGGGCCGCCCTTCGTCGGCGAGGGGGACGACCGCGAATCGGCCTACTTCCTGTCGATCAACCGCGGCAAGCGGTCGGTCGAGCTGAATCTGAAGACCGAGGCCGACCTTGCGACGCTGCGCCGGATGATCGAAGGCGCCGACGTGCTCGTCGAGAACTTCCGCCCCGGCGTGATGGATCGCCTGGGGTTGGGCGAGGACGCCCTCGAAGCGCTCAACCCGCGGCTGGTGGTCCTGTCGATCACGGGGTTCGGCGAGGGAGGGCCCTACGGCCACCGCCCGGGCTTCGATCAGATCGTCCAGGGCGAAGCCGGCATGATGAGCTTCACGGGGCCGGCCGGGGGGCCGCCCACCAAGGTCGGCGTTCCCATCGGCGACATCCTCGCCGGCATGTTCGGCGCCTACGGCGTGACCACCGCCCTGCTCGAGCGCGAGCGGAGCGGCCGCGGCCAGTGGGTCCGCACCTCGCTCCTCGGCGGCATGATCGCCGTGCACACCTTCCAGGGCACGCGCTGGCTGCTCGCCGGTCAGGTCCCGTCGCCGTCGGGCAACCGCCACCCCCTGATCGCCCCGTACGGGACCTACCCGTGCGCCGACGGGTCGCTGAACATCGCCGTCGGATCCGAGGGCCTGTGGCGTCGCTTCGCCCCGCTCGTCGACCTCGACCCCGACGACCCGCGCTTCGCCACGAACGGCGACCGGGTCGACCGTGTCGAGGACCTCGAAGCCGCGATGGCGCCGGCGCTCCTCGCCAAGGACATGGACACGTGGATGGAGATCCTCGACGAGGCCGGCATCCCGGCCGGGCGCATCCTGAGCGTCGACAAGGTCTACGCGTCGCCGCAGGTGGCGCACCTCGGCCTGATCGAAGAGCTCGAGCACCCCACCCTCGGCCCCCTTCGGCTGCCGGGCTCGCCGATCGCCTACAGCCGCTCGGGCAAGACGGCCGTGCGTCCGCCGCCGAGTCTCGGCGAGCACAACGCGGAATTCAGGACCGAGGCGGGAGACGCGTCGGAGGACGCCTGAGCCAGCCCCGGGAGCAACCGGGCGCGCCCGCGACGAACCCGCGTCCGCCTCGGCTCCAGCCCGGCCTCGGCCTGCGCGCGCCACGTCCCCGGGGCTGCCGGCGCGGAGGCGCGGGGGGCCCCGAATCGCGAACGACGTGTGCGAACGCCGCCCGCGAACGCTGCAGGCTAGTCCGCGGGCTCGACCTCCAGCAGGAGCTTGCCGGTCGACATGCGCGACTCGATGGCCCGGTGGGCGTCGGCGGCGCGGGCGAGCGGGAACACCTCGCCGATCTCGATCTCGATGTCGCCCGCCTCGAGGTGCTCGAGCATGGCCGAGGACGCTCTGTGCACGCCGGCAGGACGCAGCTTGCGGTACGTGCCGCTCGAGTATCCGAACACGCCCAGCACCTTCTTGTGCATCCCCGCCATCGCCGTCGGCGGGGGGTCGCCCGCGGCGTTGCCGAAGTTGACGATGCGGCCGAAGGTGCGCAGGCGCGCGAAGCCGGCGGCGAAGTAGGGCCCTCCGACCGAGTCCATCACGACGTCGACCCCGTCCGGCGCGACGGCGTCGAGCTGTTCGCCGAGGTCGTCGCCGCGGGTGACGATCACGTCATCTGCGCCGTAGGAACGAGCCAGCGCGACCTTGGCGTCGCTGCCCACGACGGCGATCACCCGGTCCGCTCCGTAGCGCTTGGCCAGCTGCAGCAGCAGCGTTCCGACGCCCCCCGTGGCGGCGTGGATCACCACCGTTTCGCCCGCTTCGAGCTGTGCCTTGACGAGAAGCGTGTTGTAGGCCGTCATCATCGCCACGATGCCCGCGGCCGAGCGGAGATCGACGCCGTCCGCGACCGGAAACGTGAGCGCGGCTCGGGCGGCTGCGTATTCGCCGTACGATCCACCGTCCGTGGCGGTGGCGACCCGCATGCCCGGCTCGAGCCCGGCGACGTCCGCGCCCACCGCCACGACGGTTCCCGAGGCGTCGAGCCCGGGCACGAACGGCGTGGCGCGATTCAGGTGGTGGCCGCCGCGGCGCGCCTTGATGTCGGCGAAGTTCACGCTCGCGTAGGCGACGCGCACCAGGACCTGGTCGGACCGGATCTCGGGGACGGCGATCTCCGCCTCCTCGAGGACGTCGGCATCTCCCAGGGCGGTGGCCAGCACGGCGCGCATCGTGGACGGTACGGCGACGGGTTCGGACATGAGCGCGATGATACCGGGGGCGCGCGGGATGGACGACACCTCGACGGCGAGTGCGCTCGCGCCGGGGGATGGCCGCATCATCCGCCGCCGCCCGTTGCCGTCGACCGCGAGCCACGGGATCGTGATGCGTCCCCTGAGATCCCAGGATGCCGTTCTTCTTCGCGCTGTGGTCGTGGAACTCCGTCGACGAGTTCCTTCCGCGACGCCTTCGATCAGCTGCTCCCGACGGCGCGCGCCCTCGCCGAGGAGATCGCGCAGAACACCAGTG
>CBDUCW010000005.1:0-21424 GCA_965365745.1 uncultured Trueperaceae bacterium | reverse complement strand
TGCATGCGCCCCGCATCGAGTCCGACGACCGGCTTGCGGTGCACGCGCTCGAGCCCACCCGCCTCGAGAGGCACCGCCTCGGCATGCGCCAGCCGCGCGCCGATGCGCCGCGTACCCCGCTCGAGGCGATCGACGTCGTCGTCGTGCCGGGCCTCGCGTTCGACCGCCACGGCACGCGCCTCGGCTTCGGCCTGGGCTACTACGACCGCTTCCTCGCCCGCCTCCCCGCGGGCGTGCCGCGCGTCGGGGTGTGCGCCGACGCGCTGCTCGTCGACGCCCTGCCCCGCGACCCGCACGACGTGGCCATGACCCATGTCGCGACCCCTTCGCAGCTCGTGCCCGCGGCGCTCGACGCCGCACCCTGAGGAGTTCCGTGGCGAACGATCGACCGAAGCGACGCACCCGCGAATACACCGGCGAACGCATCACGGTTCGCTACGACGTCCGTCGCTGCATGCACGCGGCCGAGTGCGTCAACGCGGGCCTGACGGCGGTGTTCGACAACCGTCGTCGGCCCTGGGTGGATCCCGACGGCGCCGATCCCGACAAGATCGTCGACGTCGTCGAGCGGTGCCCGTCCGGAGCGCTGTCGTACGTCCGTGCCGACGGGCCCGCCGAGTCCCCGGAGCCCACCGTCATTCGGCCGCAGCCCGGCGGCGCGCTGTTCGTTCGCGGCGACGTGCGGCTGCGCGGCCCCGACGGCGCCGAGCTCCCGTGCGAACCGAGGGTGGCGCTGTGCCGCTGCGGACGATCGAAGAACAAGCCCTTCTGCGACTACAGCCACGCGAAGGGCGACGCGTTCGACGGCAGCGGCGAGGTCGACCCGACCTCGCTCGGCGGCGAGCGGCGCGACACGAACGCTCCGCTCGAGATCACCGCCACCCGCGACGGCCCCTTCGAGGTCGACGGACCCTTCACGCTGCGCAGCGCCGACAACACGGTGATCCGCTTTGGCGATCGGGCCACCCTGTGTCGCTGCGGCGGATCGGGTTCGAAGCCCTTCTGCGACGGAACGCACCGCCGCAATGGCTTCACCGATCCCGACCCCGCTCCGGACCCGACCCCCGAGCGCGACGGCTGAGCCGAGCGGGCGTCGCGGCGGTGCTCGCGACGGCCTCGGCACGCGCAGCGGTCGCCGACGCCCACGCGCCGGGTGCGGTCGAACCGATGCCGCGCCGCCGGGCGCGCGTCAGTCGGCGTGCAGGCCCCCGGTGAACACGGTGGTGACGTCGAGGTACTCGAGCAGCCCCTCCGCCCCGGTCTCGCGGCCCATGCCCGAGCCCTTCACGCCGCCGAAGGGCGCCTCGGCGGTGGCGGGCAGCCAGTCGTTCACGCACACCATCCCGAACTCGAGCGCCTCGGGCACCCGCGTCGCGTGCCGCAGGCTCTCGGTGAAGAGGAAGGCCGCGAGCCCGTACTCGGTGGCGTTGGCGAGCGCGATCGCCTCGTCGACGTCTCGAACGCGCGTGATCGGCAGCACCGGACCGAAGATCTCCTCGTCGTAGACGGGCACGCCGGATTTGGCGTCGCGCACCACGGTGGGCTCGTAGAAGTAGCCCGCCCGGTCCGGGCGCGAGCCCCCTGCGAGCACGGTGGCGCCCGCCTCGACGCTGTCGCGCACGAGCGCCTCGACGCGGTCGCGCTGGCGGGCGTTGATCAGGGGGCCCACGTCGCTGCGGGCCTCGAGCCCCGGACCCACGACCAGCCGCTCGGTGGCCGCGACCACCTCGGCCTCGAAGGCGTCGGCGATGTCCTCGTGCACCAGGAAGCGCTGCGGCGCCACGCATACCTGCCCCGCGTTGCGCTGCTTCCAGGCGACCGCCTTGCGGGCGATCTCGCCGAGATCCGCGACGTCGGGCAGCACGATGGCCGGCGCGTTGCCGCCCAGCTCCAGCGCGAGCTGCGTCATCGTCGCCGAGGCGCCGTCCATCAGGATCCTCCCCACCCGCGGACTCCCGGTGAACGCGATCTTGCGAACCCGCGGATCGGTGAGGAACACCTCGCCCATCGCCTCGGGCTCGCCGTTGACGAGGTTCATCACGCCCTTGGGCATGCCGGCCTCGTCGAGCGCCGTCTGGATCGCCCGGGCGAGCAGCATCCCCGAGCGGGGGGTGTACTCGGCGGGCCGACCGACCACCGTGCAGCCCGCGGCCAGCGCGGCCGCCCAGGTGCGCACGTTGTTGTAGATCGGGAAGTTCCAGGCCGTGATCGTCGCCACCACGCCCACCGGGCGGTGCGTGACCGCGATCCGCCGCCCCGGGGAGCGGGCCGGCACGAGCCGCCCGTAGGCGCGGACCGCCTCGCCGGCGAACCACCGCAGGTAGGTGCGCGCCGAACGCCACTCGGCCTCGGACTCGCGCAGCGGCTTGCCGGACTCCTCGGTGGTGATGCGGGCCAGGTCGGCGATCCGCGGCGTGATCCACGCGGCCGCCTCCTCGAGCACGTCGGCGCGCTCGTAGGCGGTGCGCGCCGACCACGCGGGCAGCGCGGTCGCGGCGGCGTCCACGGCCGCGCGCGCATCGTCGGCGCTGCCGAAGGGCACCTCCTGCACGATCTCCTCGGTGGCGGGATCGACGAGGTTCCAGACGCGCCCCGAGGCGGCGTCCACCCACCGTCCGCCGATCAGCTGCTTGAAGTCGGTCGCTGCGAACGGAGCGCTCTCAGCCACGGGCGACCCCGAGCTTCGTCTCGGCCGCCGCGACCGCGTCGGCGAGCACCGCGAGGCCCTCGTCGGCCTCGGCGTCGCTCAGGGTGAGCGGCGGCAGCAGCCGCACGCAGTTTCCGTACAGGCCGGCGCGAATCGCGATGAGACCTCGATCGAGCGCGGCCCCGACCACTTCGACCACCATCTCGGGCCACGGTTCGCGCCCCTCGCGGGTCTTCACGAACTCGAGCGCGAGCATCGGTCCCAGGCCGCGCACGTCGCCGACCGAGGCGTGCGGCTCGGCGATCGCCTCGAGCCCCGCTCGCAACCGGTCGCCGAGCTCGGTCGCCCGCGCCAGGAAGCCCGGCTCGCGAATCTGATCGAGCGCCTCGATCGCGGCCACGCAGGCCAGCGGGTTGCCGCTGTACGTGCCCCCCAGCCCGCCCGGGTGCGGCGCGTCCACCAGATCGGCGCGGCCCACGACGGCCGCGAGCGGCATGCCGGCGGCGAGCGACTTCGCGGTGGTGACCAGGTCGGCCTCGATGTCGTAGTGATCGAGCGCGAACAGCGCTCCGGTGCGTCCCATCCCGCACTGGATCTCGTCGGCGACGAAGACGATTCCGTACTCGTCGCAGAGCTCGCGGAGTCGCCGCAGCCACGGCGCGGGCACGGGCAGGAAGCCGCCCTCGCCCTGCACGGGCTCGATCACGATCGCCGCCACGGCCGAGGGGTCGACGTGCGCGACGAAGTGGTGCTCGAGCTGGGCCACCGACCAGGCCACGAAGGCGTCGGCGTCCATGCCGTCGGGCCGCCGGTACACGTTCGGAAAGGGCAGCCGGTAGACCTCGGGCGCGAAGGGTCCGAACCCCTTCTTGAACAGGCCGTACTTGCTGGTCATCGCCAGCGTCAGGTTCGTGCGGCCGTGGTAGGCGCCCTCGAACACCACGATCGCGTCGCGCCCCGTGGCGCTGCGCGCGATCTTCACCGCCGTCTCGACGGCTTCGGCTCCGGAGTTCAGCAGCACCGCCTTGCGCGGCCCCGGCGTCGGTGCGACCTCGACGAGCCGCTCGCAGAGCTCGACGTAGGGCTCGTAGGTCCCCACGATCGCGCTGAGGTGGATCATTCGATCGGCCTGCGCCTTGATGGCGTCGACGACGCGGGCCGGCCGGTGGCCGACCGCCAGCATGCCGATCCCGCCGGCGAAGTCGAGCAGGCGGTTGCCGTCCACGTCGGTGACGACGGCCCCTTCGGCCGAGGCCACCGCGACCCCGGTGAGCTTGGCGGCGCCCCGCGCCGACACGGCCTCGCGCCGGGCCACCATGGCGCGGCTCCGGGGTCCGGGGATCTCGGTGACGAGGCGGATGGCGGGGCCGGCGTCGTCGGGGCCGGAGGGGGCGTGCGGGGGCGTCGGTGGGGCGGGCGCGTCGGCAGCGCTCATGGGGCTCCTCGAAGGGGGAACGAGAGGAAGGCGAGTCGCCCACGGAACGGGTCGCGAACGGGCGCGGTACGCCCGTAGCCACGACGCGCCCGGGTCGCGAAACGCAGTGCGGATGGACCGGATGCCTGGGCTGCGGATCCGCGGCCATGATAGCCCCGGCCCTCGGTGCGTGCGCCCGCCCTCGAGGGGAGGTCCGACAGCCCGCGTCGGCAAACCCCCGATGCGGACCCCGCCGCGAAGCGCGTAGCGTGGCTCGAGGTACGGGTGTGCTCGCAACCGTCGGATGGGTCCTGGCCGGGATCGTCGCCGGAGTGGTCGCACTCGTGCTGATCGTCGCGCTCGTCGTGCTGGGATCGCACGTGTACGTGGACACCGACGTCCGCGTCGACGCCGAGGCGCTCGCCTTCGACGGCCGCGCCCGCGTGCGCTGGCTGGCGGCCCGGGCGCGGCTCGAGCTGCCGAGCGGTCGGGCCCGGATCCGGCTGCTGGGCATCCCCGTGTGGCGGGGTTCGCTGGGGGATCTCGCCCCGCGCCGCAGGGCGGAGCTCGTGCCGGACGGCGACGCGGCGGCGGGCACGACGGGCGACGCGATCTCCCCCGGCGGCGAGCCCGATGCGGACGCGAGCCACGACGCTCCGCCTTCCGCTCCGAAGGGCCGGCCGCGCCGGTCCGCGAAGCGTCGCCCTCGGCGACGCCTCCCCCGCTTCGGCCTCGCCCGTCGTGCGCTGCGCACGGCGCGGCGCGCCGTGCGCGTCCACCACCTCGACGGCGATCTCGTGATCGCAACGCCCGACCCCGTCCTGACCGGGCAGCTGCTCGCGACGGCCCTCCTCGGTCGTGACGCCCTGCGGCGCCTCGCGCCCGCCGACCGGCACGAGCCGAGCGGACCCGGGCTCAGGATTCGGCCGGACTTCTCCCGCGATCTCCCGAGCGCGCGGCTCGACATGACCGCCGCGATCGGGGTCGGCACCCTGGCGCTCGCCGCGTGGCGTGCGGCACGCGCCTTCGACCTCGTGCGCCTGCCCGGGCGCAACCTGCGCCTCCCCTGGCGCAAGAAGGGACCGTAGACCATGCAAGCCCAAGAACTGCTCCACGGACTGCTCGAGGACATCGAGCACCTCGCCCGCAGCGAAACCATCATCGGCGAACCGATCGAACTCGGCGAACTCACGATCGTGCCGGTCATCAGCCTGCGCGTCGGCTTCGGCGCCGGCGGCGGCGAAGGCCGGGGCGGCGTCGAGCGCCAGGGCACCGGCGAGGGCGTCGGCGGCCTCGGAGCCGGCGGGATCCGCGTCGAACCCACCGCCTTCATCGTGAAGAAGGGCGACGACGTTCAGATCATGGCCGCGCCCGCCAAGCACGGTGCGATGAGCGAACTGTTCGAGAAGATGCCCGACATGGTCGACCGGATCGTCGAAGCCGCGGGCCAACGCGCCGCCCGGCCGCCGGCGTCGATCGTCCGCACGGCGCGCGCCGCTCCGCACTGCGGGGACGGCGCGCGCCGCATTCGTGTCGTTGCCGTGCTCGTGCTGCGGCTAGACCCGCGCCGACCGGGGCACCGTGGGGTGCAACGCCTCGAACGCGGTCCACGCGATCCGATCGCGGCTGCGGCGGTCGCGGCGCAGGAAGGCCTGCACCTCGCCGGCCGCACGCACGCCGGTGTCGATCGCGCCGTGCACGGTCGCCGCGCCGGTCTCGGCCGCCGTCGCCTCGCCGGCCCAGAAGACGGGCGGCGTCGCCTCGGCGAGCAGGGCGCGGGCGCCCTCGTGACCGGGCAGCGTCACGCTGTAGCCGCCGCGGATCCACGGTTCGTCGGGCCAGCTGACGAGCTGGGCGTCGAGCACCTCGGGGCGCTCGCCGATCTCGGCTTCGAGGCCGTCGAGGGCACGCTCGAGCGCCTCGTCGGGCTCGAGCGCGAGCAGGTCCATCGCCCCGTCGCCCGACACGAAGCCGGTCCACACGCAGCTCCGATCGTCGGCCGCGGGGTGGCCGAACGACGGCGACCACCACATCGGCGGCACCTTGGCGCTGTAGACCGCCATGATGTCGGGCGGAAGGATCGGCGTCGCGAAGCGGTACACGAGCTTGATCACCGGCCCCATGCGCAGCCCGCGGAGGGCCAGGCGCTTTCCTTCGGGCAGCTCGGGGGCGAAGTCGATCGAATTGGACTGGAGCACGCCCACGGGCGCCGTGACGACCACCGCGTCGACCTCGAGCTGCTCGCGGTCGGCGATCGTCAGGCCGACCGCGCGGCCGCTGCGTTCGACGCGCGTGACCGGATGTTCGGTGCGCACGTCGAGACCCGCGGCGATGCCGGTGACCACGGCGTCGTAGCCGGAGAGCACGCGGTAGTCGCCGCGCTTGTCGCGCCACCCGCCGGCGAGCGCTTCGAGCATGGCGGCGGCCGACAGGAAGCGCATCGACTCGCCGCAGGCGTTGGCCCAGCTCCGCTTGACGTAGCGGAGCTGGGCCGGCGTGAATCCGATGCGCACGAGGTAGCTGCGCCAACTCTCGTTGGGCAGCGGCGGCTCGTCGGGGAGGTTCCAGCTTCGGGTCTGGTCGAAGTCGGGCCGCGTGGCGCGCGCCTCGGTCATGGTCATCCAGGCGCCGTCCTCGAGGCGAACCATCGAGTCGCCCTGCTTGCCCCAGCGAAACGTGGCGAGCTCGAGCTCACGGATCCACCGCCAGGTGGCCGCGTCCTCGCCGTGGACGAACTCGGCGCCGAGCTCGACCGGGTGCGCGGCGAAGGCGCGGTCGGTGCGCACCCGCCCTCCGACGCGTTCCGAGGCCTCGAGCACCACGGGCGCGAGGCCGGCGTCGTGCAGGCCTCGCGCCGCGCTCAGGCCCGCGGCCCCGGCGCCGAGGACCGCGACGCGCGGTTTCACCGGTCGACCGGCGCGGGGAGCGCGCCGTCGAACCCGCGGCCGGGCGGAAGGTCGTCGGGGGTCCACGCGATGAGCACCGCGCAGTTGCCGGCCTGGGCGTCGTCTTCGTAATCCTCGATCACGCCGTGGGCCTCGAAGCCCTTGCCGATCTGCATGCTGACCGTGGGGTCGTGGAGGTCGCCGCGCATGACGCGTTCGCCGTACTCGCGGGGGCTCATCTCGTGGGCGTAGTGCTGGTAGCCCTTGAGCATCCCGCCGGCGTACATCCCGGCGAGCCCGAAGCGGCGGATCAGCCCCAGGCGCGCCCGGTAGAGCGCACTCCCGACGCCGCGCCCCTGGTAGTCGGGGTGCACCGACATTTCGACGCCGTAGAGCCAGCGTCCGTCGGGCTCGTGGTTGGCGAGCGACGGCGAGCCCACCATCTCGAGCCAGCCGAGCGGTTTGGCGGTGGGCGGACGGTTCGTGCGCATGAGCGTGGCTGCACCGATGACGCGTTCGCGCCCGGCGACCTCGGTCACGGCGACGAATTGCCCCTCGGGGAAGCGCGCGAGCTGCCCGCGCAGGGCGTCGGGCGGGATGCAGCCGGGGTCGTGCTCGTCGAGCGGGACGTCATGGGCCAGCCGCACGACGTCGTAGACGCCGCGCGCATGCCGCATGCGCGTATTGAGAACGTCGAAATCGAGCGGAGTGCGCGTCCCTCGGGACGCGCGCCGCGGACTTCGGTCGTCGGCCTCGGCTTGGGAGGACGACGGGGTCGTGCCGCGCGACCGGGGGCTGCGCGGACGGGTGGGGGTACTTCGTTGCGTTGCGATAACGCACCTCGCGTTCAACGTTGCTCTCGACAACGTCTGGGGAGGGGATCGAATTCGCAAAAGAGGGAAAAACGGAAGACGCGTCTGGGGCTGGGCTCCGGCGCAGCCGCCGCTCGCTTCGAGGGACGGACGCGTCGGACGCTCGGGCGCCGAGCCGGTCGGTTTCTCCACAACCTTCACGCGAGAGCAGTTCCTCCCGAGACCGGATTCCGGGGCCGCTGCACAGACGTGCTGCGTGGCCGGGCCGTGACCTCGTCGGGTCGTGACTCGTCACTTCAGGGTTGCCTTGAAACTTTCACGCTCCTTCGTAACCGTTTGGGTGGACGATACCACGTGGAGCCCTGCCGGCGCGCGGCGGATGCCACACAGGGGCGGCGGTACGGGCCGCGACGCCGCGTCGGCGGGGCCCGCCCTCGAAGCACCCCAGTGTGCATGAATCCCCAAACAAGTGCATGAACTCTCGCCCTCCGTCCGCGCGTCGCGGCCCGTGCAGCTCCCGTGGGGCGCCCGAGCCCTGCGGTATGCTCCGCGGGTGATCGCGTCGCCGTCCACCGCCGTCCCCACCCGCCGCAGCGGGCGCCGCGGGCGCCCGCCCGGAGGCTGAGGCGCGGCCGTGGCGCGCGCGAACCCGACCCCGACCGGACGGAGCCTGGCGCAGGCATCGCCGGCGATCTTCTGGCTGGTCGTGTTCTTCCTGCTGCCGCTGCTGTTCGTGCTCGTGGCCAGCTTCCTCGAGCGCGGGAGCGGGGGGATGCCGGCGGCACCGCTGCCGGCGAACACGACGCTCGAGCACTACGAGCGCACCTTCGGCGTCTTCTCGCCGATCCTCTGGCGCACCCTCTCCTTCGCCGGCATCACCACGCTGCTCGCGCTGCTGCTCGGCTACCCGCTGGCCTTCTTCATCTCGCGCCGGCGCGATCCGCGCATTCGCCTCGTGCTCCTGTTCCTCGTCCTGCTCCCCTTCTGGACCAACTTCCTGGTGCGCACCTACGCGCTGATCACGATCCTGCAGCGCGAGGGGCTGCTCAACGGACTGCTCCAGGGCCTCGGCATCACGTCGGAGCCGATCGCCTTCCTGTTCACGCAAGGGGCGGTCGTGCTCGGCCTCGTGTACGGCTACCTCCCCTTCATGGTGCTGCCGATCTACGCCGCCGTCGAACGCCTCGACATGCGCTTCGTCGAAGCGGCCTTCGACCTCGGCGCGAACGACTGGCGCGCCTTCTGGCGCGTGATCTTCCCGCTGACCCTGCCCGGCGTCGTGGCCGGCTCGATGCTGGTGTTCATCCCGGCCGTGGGCGCGTTCATCACGCCCGACCTGATGGGCGGCATCCGCGGGCTGATGATCGGCAACCTCATCCAGCGCAACTTCATCAACAGCAACATCCCGCTCGGCAGCGCCATGTCGGTGGTGCTCCTGGTGATCGTCTTCGCGGGCGTGATCATCTACTCCCGCTTCGGAACCGACGAGCGGTAGCCGTGGCCGACACGACCCCCACCCCGAGCCTCGGTCGGCGCGGCGACGCCGGCGGATCCGGCGGATCGCCCGGTCCCCACCCGCGCGCCGGCGCGCTGCGGCGCGACCTGCTGGTCCGCCGCATCGGGCGCATCGGGCTGTGGATCTCGCCCTTCGTCACCTACTTCTTCCTGTGGGCGCCGATCGTGGTGCTGATCGTGTTCAGCTTCAACGACGCCGCCTCGGTGTCGCGCTGGCGGGGGTTCACGACCGAGTGGTACCAGAACCTGGTCAGCGGCGCGGTCTCGGTCGACAGCATCGCGACCAACTTCCGCACCGAGCAGCTGCTGCGGTCGGTGCGCAACTCGCTGATCGTGGCCACCGCGGCGACGATCATCTCGAGCATCATCGGCACGCTCTTCGCGCTCGCGGTCGCCCGCGGCCGCTTCCCCGGGCGCAAGGTCTTCGACGCGCTGTTCTACCTGCCGGTCGTGATCCCCGACATCACGCAGGGCATCGCGCTCGCCGTGTTCTTCCGCGTCGTCTTCGAGGCGTGGGAGGGGATGACCGGCCAGCGGCTGGTCAACGGCTTCGGGACGATCATCATCGCGCACGTGGCGTTCAACATCTCCTACGTGGCCATCGTCGTGCGGGCACGGCTGGCGACCATGGACGCCTCGCTCGAGGAGGCGGCGCGCGACCTGGGCGCCAACGAGTGGCAGACCTTCGTGCGCGTCACGCTGCCGATCCTGTTCCCCGGCGTGCTCGCGGGCGCGCTGCTCGCGTTCACGCTGTCGCTGGACGACTTCGTGATCACCTTCTTCACGAACGGCATCGGAACCACGACGCTGCCGATCTTCGTCTACGGCCTTCTCAAGCAGCGCGTGCCGCCCGAGATCAACGCGGTGTCGACGCTGATGATCCTGGTGTCGATCCTGCTCGTGGGCGCGTCGCTGCTCCTGCAGCAGCGGGGGCAGCGGCGGGGCTAGAGGGCGGGGCCGGGCGGCGGATTTCGACGGCGGGAAGGTGCGCCGGGATGGGACGTCGAGGTTGGGCGTGGATGCTAGGCGCCGAGGATTGGCGTCGAGCCGGCCGGCCCCCGTCACGGGCATCGGGCGCCGGGCGGTGGGCCCGGCGCCTCCCACGAGCCCCGCTCAGACCTGGAAGCCGAGCAGGTTCCAGAACTGCAGCTGCCACACGAACGCCAGCGCGACGACCGTCACCACGGTCAGGTAGATCCGCTCCCAGCGCTGCCACCACTCGAGCAACCAGGCGAAGATCGTCGCGAGCGCGATCCCGGCGGTCAACACGGCGCCGACGATGCCGGCCACCAGACCCGCGGTGAACGGCACCGACAGGCCGAACGCGGGCCCGACCGGATTCGCCATCGTCACCGCGAAGCCCGCGACGAAGCCGAGCAGCGCCACGGCAGCCGCGAGATACAGCCACCGCGTGCGTTCGATCGGCGCGGCGGTGCGCCGGTCGGCCCGCTGTCGCCGACGCGCGCGCCAGGCGGCAACCGGGACCACCACCAGCGCGCTCAGGAAGGCCACGGCAGCGATCCCGAGCAAGCCGAGATGGAGCGTCGGATGCTCGAACCAGCGCAGCTGTCGGAACACCATCATGGGCGCCTCGCTGGCGTACGCGACGCGGCGCCCGTCCTCGTCGAGGACGAACTGCACGAACTCGCCTTCGCGCTCGGCGTCCGCGAAGCGACCGTCCCCGACGGGGATCCACTCGTTCTGCGCCCCCATGAAGCCGGCGACGAACCGGTCGTCCTCCACCCGGGCCGAGAGCGTCTGGACCAACAGCCCGACCTTGCCCACGCTCGTCGACGCGATGCGATTCGTCCCGTAGATGCCCGTGTAGCGCCCCGCGTCGCCCGTCGCCGCGTCCACGGGCGTGGGTGCCGCGGCCGGGTAGAAGCGGTCGAGGAACGCCTCCCACAGCGGATCGCGCAGCAGCGCACCCGTCACGCCGTTCGTCGCGAAGTACATGCCGAGCCCCCGGTCGGGGAGCAGGGCCATCTGCGAGTGGAATGCCAGCGTGTCCCCCGCGTGCTGCAGGATGCGCTCGCCGTGGCGTTCGCTCTGCCACCAGCCGTAGGCGTTGCCCGGGAGCGAGGGATCGTGACGGAACAGGGTCGTGCGCATCCGCTCGACGGTCGCAGGGTCGAGGATCCGGGCCCCGTCGACGCTCCCATCGCCGAGGTGCGCCTGCAGGAAGCGGGCCGCGTCCTCGACGCTCATCACCATGCCGCCGGCGGGATAGAGGGTCACGTACTCGGGTCCGGTGGCCGCGAAGCCGGATGCTCCGTCCGGCGCGTAGCCGTGGGCCGCCTGCGCGGCGACGTCGTCGGGGACGGGCTGGAGGAAGGTCGCGGTGCTCATGCCGAGCGGCGCGAAGATCTCGACGCCGGGGGCCCACTCGCGCGCCGGGAGTCGGCGGGAGAGCGCCTCGGCGAGCTCCGGAATCGTGTCGGCGTCGCGCGTGAACAGGCCGGCCAGGGGGTAGTCCTCGAAGCCCGGCGTGTGCGCGAGCAGGTCTCGAACGCGAATCGGCTCGTCGAAGGTCGCCGGGATCTCGAAGTCGAGGTAGTCGTCGACGGGAGCGTCGAGGTCGACCTCGCCCCGCTCCACGAGCTGCATCAACGCCGTCCAGGTGAACACCTTGGCCACGCTGCCCGTTCCGAGCGGCGTTGCCGACGTCATCGGCCGGTCCGGCTCGAACTCGGCGAAGCCGTACCCCCCGGCGAACACCTCCCCGTTCGGGAGCACCACCGTGATGGCGAGGCCGGGCACGTCGTGCGTCTCGAGCAGGTCGGGGATGACGCCGTCGAAGAAGGCGGCGAGCTCGTCGACCGTCGGGGCGGCCGGCGCCTCGTCGGACTCGGAGCTCGACGAAGCCGGCGTGGACGCCGTTCCCGAGCCCTCCTGGGCCGAGGTGGTGCCGATCGCCAGCGCGAAGACGATGGCGACGGCCAGCGCGCGCAGCGCGACGTGGAGGAGGACGGTGTAGGGGTGGACGGGTGCGTCGACGTGATGCGCCATCGTGGCCTCCCAGCCGGCAGGACGACGACCACGCATCGCCCCGCGGGGTTGCTTTGCTGCGCGAGCGTAGCAGGCGGCGCCCACCCGGTCGCGAGGGGCGAATCGACCACGATGGCTCAGGCCCGCACGACGCGGCCGCGCCGCTGCTGCCGGGCGACGGCCACGGCGGCCGCAACCGCCACCGCCACGAGGAGCAGGACGCGGAACACGATCCACCCGTCCGCCTCGGCGAGGCCGGGGAGGAGGCTCCGCTCGAGGAACGCGCTCACGCCGTTCTGCGTGCCGTGGAGGAGCACGGGGAGCAGCACGCTGCCGCCCGTCCCGTTGAACAGCCAGGTGTAGACGAAGGCCATCGGCGCGATGAACAGCGCCAGCACGGCGCCCTGCAGCAGGGGGCTGCTCGAGACGAACACGAGCGGGAGGTGCCACAGGGCCCACACGACACCGAGCAGGGCGCTCGCGCGCACCGCGCCCATCCGGGCCTGCAGCCGCGGCAGCGCGAATCCGCGCCACCCGAGCTCTTCGCCCAGGCCACCTCCGGCGAGCGTTCGCAGGAGCCACCATCCGAGGAGCGCGGCGAGCGTCCCCAGGCCGAGCACGGGCGCGCCGACGTCGCCCCCGAGCACGACGAACAGGGCGATCGCAACGCCCATGACGGCGATCGGGAGCCCGAACGCGACGGCATACCAGCGCGCCCCGACCCGGACGCGCCCGAGGCGTGCAAGCAGCGTCGCCAGGCCGCCTCCGAGCGCCGCGACGACCAGCGCGGCGAGGCTCGGGCCGAAGTCCGCCACGACGTTGAGGGTTCGGACGGCCGCAGCGGACACGGGGAGCTGCGTCAGCGTGAACGTCGTCTCGGCCGCGCGCGTGAGGTCGCTCCAGCTGTCGAGTCCGGCTCCGCGGGCGATGACCTGGAGCGCGCCGAGCGCGCCCCACGAGATCGCGTACGCGAGCGCGAAGAAGAGCCACAGGTGGAGGTCGGCCCGTCGGGGCGGGGCCGCGGGACCGCCGCTGGGACGACTCATCGCCCGAGCAGCCACGTGACCCGCTCGAGCGACACGAGGTAGTGCAGGCTCGCGGCGCCGACGAGCACGCCCGCGAGCACGGGCCGCCCCGACGCCGCGAGGGCCCACGACGCCAGTGCGAACAGGGCCAGCTCGAGCCCGAGCCGCAGCGCCCCCGGGACCTCGATCGGCGCGTGGCCGGAGCGGCTCGCGTCGCCGGGCACCGCGAACGTCCCCCACACCGCGGCGGCGGCGAGGGGAACGGCCGCGGCGGCGACGAGGCGCCAGCCCGGGGGGAACGCCTGCCAGGCCCAGCTCCCGAGGGCGGCGAGCGCGGCGAGTTCGAGCGCGAAGCGGACGGTGAGGTTCACCGGGTGGTAGGCCATGGATCGACTCCTTCGGGCGTCCCGGTCGCTTCGGTCCCTGCGTCCGAACCTCGGGTCCGGGAGCGGGAGGCGGCGATCGCCCGGACGCCCGAAGGGCGCTGCCGGGTGCGACGCGATGCCCTCGTTGTAAAACTATTGGCCTTAGTTTGTCAATGCGACGCGCTTCGCGGGCGGCCGCGAGTGTGGGCCGGCGCGTTCTCGCCCGGACCGGGCGCGCCTACGATGATCACCGCTCGCGCGCGAACCTCCGCCACGCCTACCCCTGGGGGGACCCCATGTCCGACATCGCCGTCCGCAACCTCCGCAAGACCTACGGTTCGATCACCGCCGTCGCCGACGTCTCCTTCGACGTCGCCGAGGGCGAGGTGTTCGGGTTCCTCGGGCCCAACGGCGCCGGGAAGAGCACGACCGTCGCGATCCTGACCACGCTCGCCCTCCCCACCGCGGGGCGCGCCGACGTCGGCGGCTTCGACGTCGTCGAACACCCCGCCGAGGTGCGGCGCATCGCCGGCGTCGCCCTTCAGGAGATCGGGCTGGACCCGCTCATGAGCGCACGGCGGCTGCTGCGGATGCAGGCCGGCCTGTTCGGATTTCGGCGCGACCAAGCCAAACGGCGCGCCGACGAACTGCTCGAGATCGTCGGCCTCGTCGACGACGCCGACCGCAAGGCCGGGCAGTTCAGCGGGGGCATGCGCCGCCGGCTCGACCTGGCGATGGCGCTCGTGCACGAGCCGCGCATCCTGTTCCTCGACGAGCCGACGACCGGGCTCGATCCCGCGAGTCGCCGCGACGTGTGGCAGGAGGTGCGCCGGCTCAACCGCGAGCGCGGGATGACGATCTTCCTCACCACGCAGTACCTGGAGGAGGCCGACGCCCTCGCCGAACGCATCGCGATCATCGACGACGGCGAGATCGTGCGCGAGGGGACGCCCGATGCACTCAAGGAGAGCCTGGGCTCCGAGAGCATCAACGTGGCCTTCGATTCGGACGACACGGCGCGGCGCGCCCAGGGCGTGGTGGCCGACCTCGTCGACGACACCCGTCTCGACCGCGCCACGCTGCGCCTCTACACCCCGAAGGCGGCGCAGCGCGTGGCACGCGTCGCGACGCGCCTCAGCGAGGAGGGGCTCGAGCCGAGCAGCCTCACGGTCAGTCGCCCCACGCTCGACGACGTGTTCCTCGACGCCACCGGCAAGCGCTTCGAAGCCGAGGTCGAGGCCGGGGCGGCTTCGGAGCCCGTGCGCGAGGAGGTGGCCGCATGACCGGCGCACCGCACGCCGCGACCCTCGGCGCCCGGCGCGACCGCGACGCGATGCCGCTTCCCGCCCAGGTCGCATCGCTCATGGTCCGCACGCTCCGCGTCAACCTGGCCCAGCCCTTCAGCCTGATCACCCCGCTGCTCATCAGCCTGTTCTTCCTGTTCATCTACGAGGGGCAGCTCGGCGAAGCGGCGACCTTCTTCCTCGCGGGGCAGGACTACCTCGGCTTCATCCTGCCGCTGTCGATCATCAGCGCGGCCTTCACCGGCGCCGGCCTGGCCGGGCAGACGCTGGTGCGCGACATCGAGAACGGCTACTTCGACAAGCTGCTGCTGACGCCCGCCAGCCGCTGGGCGATCCTGTTCGGCCCGATGCTGGCCGCCGCGCTCGTGCTGGTCGCCCAGACCTTCGTGCTGCTGGGGGTGGCCGCGCTGCTCGGCCTCGAGATCGTCACCGGGTGGCTGGGCGTCGCCACGATCCTCGGGCTCACGCTCCTCGTCGGGCTCGGCTTCGGCGCCTTCACCACGGGCGTGGCGACGCTCTCCGGAAACGCCGCCGCGACCGAGAGCGCCTCGTTCCTGTTCTTCCCCCTGTCGTTCCTCACCGCGACCTTCGTGCCGATCGACCTGCTCGAGGGGTGGTTGGCGGTGGCCGCACGCTTCAACCCGATCACCTACGTGCTCGAAGCCGGCCGCGCGCTGATCAACGCGGGCTGGGACGGCGGCGCGGTGCTCGAGGCGACGGCGGCCGGGGGGCTGCTCTTCGCCGTGTTCTTCGTGTTCGCCCTGGTCGGGCTGCGGGTGCGAACCCGGCGGCAGTAGGCGCGAACCGGCAGCCCGAGACCGGCGTCCGCAGCGCCCGCGTCGTCCGACCCGCCCGTTCGACGGGTCGGCGCCCGGGCCGGCGCTCGGGGCCCGCATCGGCCTTCCGCGGCCAAAAATGCCCCCGTTTGAGACGAATTTGCCCCCACGAGCCGACGATTCGTCGCCGGTTCGATGCATGGCCTTGACGAATCCCGCATACGTGGGTATTGTTTCTTTATAGACGCTGAACGAGCCGCCGCGAGGCGGCCTTTTTCGTTTTCGGCGTTCGTTGTCGGCCGGGTTGGGCCTTCGTCGTCGCCCGTTGGGACTGGGCGTGGGGGAAACCTCCCCGGCTTCGTGGGGGCCGCGTTCCACGTGGCGCCCGATTCGACCCGCCGGGGGGCCCTCGAAACGAGTCCCGATTGCGACGGCGCGGCCGATGGGCAAGGTCGGTTCGTACGGGCGGTCCGAAGCGTTCGGCGCGGCGCGCTTTGGAGGCTCCGATCCGAGCCGCGCCGCACGGCGCACGGGCACCGACCCGAGGTGCGATCCGAGCGGGTCGCGACGAACGGCCCTGCAGCTATGCTCGAGCATCCGGCTTCGGAGCATCCGACCGGACGCTAGGAGGCGCGACGACGCATGGCACCCCCCGAATCCCGTCCACCCGCACCTTCCCCTCGACGAGACGACGTTCTGGCGACCTTCGAGAATCTCGGTCCCGCGATTTCGGCCGCCGCCGATGAGACCTCGGCGCGGCGCCGGATCGGACCGGACCTGCTCGAGCGCTTCCGCGACGCCGGGCTGTTCCGCATCGGCCTGCCCGCGGAGCTCGGCGGCACCGAAGTCGACCTGCCGACCATGCTCGAGATCTACGAGACGATCGCGCGCTTCGACGGCAGCACCGGCTGGGTCGCGATGATCGGTTCCGGCACGAACACCCTGATGACGGCGTTGCCGCCGGAAACGGCCCGGACCGTGTTCGAAGACCCGGACATCGCCACGGGCGGGCTGCTCGCTCCCCGCGGTCGCGCCGTGCGCGTCGACGGCGGCTACCGGGTGACCGGGCGCTGGCCCTTCGGCAGCGGGAGCGAGCACTGCCGGTGGCTGCTCGCCGGGGCGATCGTGCACGACGAGGACGGCCCCGTCACGAACGAGGACGGCCCCGAAACCCGCGTGGTCGTCGTTCCGCAAGCGGACGTGACCATCCACGACACGTGGCACGTCACGGGCCTGCGGGGGACCGGGAGCCACGACTACTCGGTCGACGACCTCTTCGTGCCCGACGCGCACACCTTCCACCTCTTCCGCGATCGCCCTGCGTACGGCTTCCCGCACCGGCTCGTGCCGGTGCGCGGATTCCTGCACGTGTGCCTCGCGGCGGCCGTGCTCGGGATGGCCCGAGGCCTGCTCGACGCGCTCGCGGATCATGCGATCGGCACCAAGCTCGGCGCGCGGCGCGTCGCCGACGCGCCGCTGACGCAGACCACCTTCGCGCGTTCGGAGGCTGCCGTGCGCGGGGCGCGCGCCTACTTCTACGACACCATCGACACCGTTTGGGCCCATGCCCTCGAGCAGCGAGCCCCCAGCGCCGAGGACGACGTGGGCATGCGGCTCGCCGCCGGGCACGCCGTCCACGCCTGCAGCGCCGCGGCCGACCTCGTCTACGCGGCCGGCGGCACGGCCGCGCTGTTCGAGGGCGCCCCGATGCAGCGCTTCTACCGCGACATCAAGGTCGCGCAGCAGCACGGCGCCGTGGCGTACTACACCTTCGAAGGCCTCGGCCGGGAGTTGCTCGAAGCGCGCGCGGCCGCGCAACGCGACGGCGACGCCGACGGCGTCGCCTAGGGTCCGTCCCGGCGAACGCGTCGGAGGGGCACGCGGCGCCGCGTGCCCCTCCGATGACGATCGCTGCCGGCCGGCGCTAGCCGACGACCCCCTCGAGCGCCGCGACGAGCCGCCCGCGGGCGTCGCCCGCGATCGGTTCGAGCCGCGCCTGGGTGTCGGCATCGGCGAGACGGAACATCTCGGCCGGATCGAGGATCCCGACCTGCGTGCCCGCTTCGACCTCTCGCACGATCACGTTGCAGGGCAGCAGGAGCCCGATCGTCGGCTCGGCGCCCACGGCCTGCTCGGCGAGCTTCGGGTTGCAGGCGCCGAGGATCTCGTAGCGGCCCATCTCGGTGCCGACCTTCTCCTTGAGCGTGCCGGCGAGGTCGATGGTGGTCAGGATGCCGAAGCCCTGCTCCTTGAGCGCGTCGACGATCGACGCCTTGGCGGTGTCGAAGTCGAGATCGGTGGTGGCGAGCATTCCGTAGTCGGCCATGGGGGGGTCCTTTCGTCGCGTGGGGGCGGATCCCGGCGGATTCCCCCCTATCGTCGCGCCTGGCCTGCGATCGCCGTGCCGCGACCGCGACACGCGCGGGCGCCGCAGCGTGCGCTGCCTAGTCCGCCGCCTCGTAGCCCGCCGCCTGGTGCCGGAAGTAGGTCGCGTAGAGGTCGGCGTAGTGCCCGCCCTGCACGAGCAGAGCGCCGTGATCGCCCTCCTCGATCACCTCGCCCTTGTCGAGCACGAGGATCCGGTCGGCGCTGCGGATCGTGCTCAGCCGGTGCGCGATGACGATCGCCGTGCGACCCGCGAGCACGACCTCGAGCCCCTCCTGGATCTGCGCCTCGGTGAGCGGATCGACGCTGGCGGTGGCCTCGTCGAGGATCAGGATGCGCGGGTCGGCCAGCAGCGCGCGCGCGAGCGCGACGAGCTGCCGCTGCCCCATGCTGATCCCTCGCCCCCCTTCGCCGACCTCGCTGTCGAGCCCGTTGGGCAGCGCCGCAAGCCAGTCGCCGCCGCCGATCGCGGCCGCGGCGGCGACGACCGCAGCGTCGTCGGCCTCGGGCGCGCCGTAGCGGATGTTCGCGCGAACCGTGCCGCGGAACAGGAACGGCGTCTGCTGCACGATCCCGAGGTGGCGCCGGTAGGCAGCCAGATCGAGCGTTCGGATGTCGTTGCCATCGATCAGGATCTGCCCACCCTGGAATTCGTAGAAGCGCGCGACGAGCTTCCCCAGGCTCGACTTGCCGGCCCCCGTGTGCCCGACGAGCGCCACGGTCTCGCGCGCCCGAATGGTGAGATCGAACGCCGAGAGCACCCGCTCCTGCGCCGTGTAGCGGAAGTCGACGTCGCGAAATTCGATCCGTCCGGCCAGATCGGGGAGCGAGCGGTCGCCGGTCTGCACCACGCGTGGCTCGGCGTCGATCAGCGCGAACACCCGCTCGCTCGCCGAGAGCCCGAGCTGGAACTGGCTCCAGAACGAGGCGATG
Source organism: uncultured Trueperaceae bacterium (assembly GCA_965365745.1). Lineage (GTDB taxonomy): Bacteria > Deinococcota > Deinococci > Deinococcales > Trueperaceae > CBDUCW01. The sequence continues at coordinate 2,375 of CBDUCW010000005.1, read as the reverse complement.
CTGGTCAGCGGGAACCAGAACAGATTGATCGCCTCGATGAACAGGTACCACTCGCCGGCCGAGATCGTGCCGCCGAGCACGCCGCGCCCGCCGGCCACGACGAGCACCACCGTCCCGACGCCCGCGACGACGTTGAGGATGGGAAAGATCGAGCTGAAGACGAGCCCCTGCTGAAGTCCGTAGCGGAACGAGTCGCCGTTGACCCGCCGGAAGTCGCGGTACACGCTGCGCTCCTGACGGAAGGCCTTGGCGACGGAGATTCCGGCGATCGACTCCTGCACCAGGGCATTGACCTCGGCGACGACCCGCCGCGCCTGCCGCGTGGTGCGCCGCGCCACGGCTCGGAAGGCCAATGCGATGACGATCACGACGGGCGCGATCCCCAGCGCGATCCAGGCGAGGCGCCACTCGATCCAGAACAGCACGCCGACGAGGACTCCGACCTGCATCACCTGGCCGACCACGTTCAGCGTGAGGGTGACCACCGTGGCGAAGGCCTGCGAATCGCTGGTCACGCGGCTCACGACGCGGCCGCTGCCGAATTCGTCGAAGAACGACATGTCGCGCGACAGCACGGCGTCGACGGCGTCCGTGCGCAGCTCGTAGACGACGTCGGCGACGGTCCGGGCGGTCAGTCGCTGGCGGAGGAAGTTGAAGAGCCAGGCGAACACGCCGCTCACGGCGAACGCGAGGATCAACCATCCGGCCTGACGCCACAAGCCCCGCAGCCCGCCGAGCTCGCCCTGCACGGCGACGACCCCGTCGATGCCGCGGGCGATCAGCAGCGGCAAGATCGCCGCCAGCGCCGACGCCAGCACGATCGTCAGCGCGACCACGGCCATGCGGGCGAGGTGCCGGCGGAAGTAGCCGGCGATGCGCCCGAGGAGCTCGCGATCGCTGTACTCGCGATCGTAGCCCTCGGCCGAGACGCCCTCCATGATGAAGCCCATCCGCTACCCCCTCACGAAGATGCGCCGGTAGAGGTCGCAACGGTCGAGGAGTTCGGAGTGGGTGCCGACGTCGACCACGCGGCCGCGCTCGAGCACGAGAATGCGGTCGGCCTTGCGGATCTGCGCCAGGCGGTGGGTGATCAGCAGCGTCGTGCGCCCCTCGAGCACGCGGTCGATGGCGCGTTGGATCCGGTCCTCGGTGGCGCTGTCGACCGCGCTGGTGGCGTCGTCGAGGATCAGGATGCGCGGATCGGTGAGCAGCGCCCGGGCGATCGCCAGGCGCTGCCGCTGGCCGCCGGACAGGGTCACGCCGCGCTCGCCGAGCACGGTGTCGTAGCCGTCGGCGAAGTGTTCGATGAAGTCCTCGGCCTGCGCGCCGCGCGCGGCCTCGCGGATCCGCTCCATCGGCACCGCTTCGCCCTCGCGGCGAGCGCCGAAGGCGATGTTCTCGGCCACGGTGCGCGAGAACAGGAACACGTCCTGCTCGATGACCGAGATCTGCGACCGCAGGCTCTCGAGCTCCCAATCGCGGAGGTCGACACCATCGATGCGCACGGCCCCCTGGCTCGGATCGTAGGCGCGGTTCACCAGCCTCGTGAGCGTCGACTTGCCCGACCCGGTCTGGCCGACGATGGCCAGGGTCTCGCCCGGGGCGACGCGAAACGACACGCTCGAAAGCGCCGTCGCGCTCGAGTCCTCGTACCCGAACGACACGCCGTCGAACACGAGCTCTCCGCGGATCCGCCCGGCGTGCGTGCCCGCGTCGGCGTCGAGGTCGGCCTCGGCGCGCATGAGCTCGAGCATGCGCTCGGCGCCGGCCAGGCCGAGCTGCACGAGCGAGAAGGAGAACACCGAGATCTGCGCCGGAAATCGCAGGGCGCTGACCAGCCCCATGTAGGCCACGAGCTCCCCGACCGTGACCGCGCCGCGCCCCACGAGCAGCAGCCCGTGGCCGAGCGCGATCGACAACGCCAGACCCACGATCAGCGGCGGGAGATAGCGCGCCTGCACGTCGCCCTGCTCGCGGAAATCGTCGCGGTAGGCGGCCGCGTCGCGCAGGAACTTGCGCGTCTCCTGGTCTTCCTGGACCGTCGACTTGACGACCTCGATCCCGCCGAGCGTCTCGGCGAGGCCGGCATCCATCTGCCCGAAGCGGCGGCGCAGCCGGGTCGAGACGGGCTGCAACTCGCGCATGTAGCGGCGCACCGCGAAGCCGAACAGAACCACGAAGAAGAACGGGGCGAGCAGGAGCTCGAGCTCGAGCTGCGCGATGAAGGCGATCGGCACGACCCTGGTCGACCTAGCGCTGCCCAAATCATGCCAGCACGGCTCGTTCTTCGGCCCCAAGGCCTATGAAATCGACTCCCTCGATGTCTTGGATCGCGAGGTTTTCGGGCCGATCATCCATGTGATTCGCTATGAGGC
>CBDUCW010000004.1:0-22407 GCA_965365745.1 uncultured Trueperaceae bacterium | reverse complement strand
GAACTCGCCGTCGGTCCGGGCGTGCTGGTTCCGCGCCCGGAGACCGAAGTCCTCGTGGAGCAGGTGCTCGCGCGCCTGGAGACCGTCGGGGTGCGTCGGCCGCGAGTCCTCGACGTGGGAACCGGAAGCGGGGCCATCGCTCTGGCGATCAAGCGGGCCCGCCCCGACGCCGAGGTGCTCGCCACCGAGGTGTCGCCCGGCGCGGCCGCGTGGGCACGGCGCAACGCGCGCGGGCTCGGAATCGCCGTCCCGGTGATCGAATCGGATCTGCTCGACGAGCCCGTCGTGGCTGCCTTCGCCGGCACGGTCGACGCGCTCGTCGCGAACCCGCCGTACCTGCCCGAAGGGGACGCCGACGCCCTGGCGCCGGAGGTGCACGCCGACCCGCCCGAGGCGCTCTTCGGCGGCCCCGAGGGGCTCGGCGTGGCGCGCCGTCTGACGGCGCAGGCCCGCTCGCGGCTCCCGCGCGGGGCGCTGCTGGCACTCGAGCTCGACCCGCGCAACGCGGCGACGATGCGTGCGGAGCTGCAGGCGGCCGGCTGGCAGGCCACCGAGCTCGCAGCCGACCTCGCGGGCCGGACGCGCTTCGTGTTCGCCCGCGCGCCCGGTGCGCCCGGCGCGGCAGGCGCGCACCCCCGCGCTGCGTCGACGGAGGCGCGTCGCTAGCCGGACGGCGACCGGTCGGTGCGCTCGCCGCGCCCCACGGCATCGCTCGCGGCGTCCGCGCCCTGGGCGTCGTCCGCGCCGCCCGAGGCGCTCGGGCGCTCCGCGTGCTCCGTGTGCTCCGCGCTCTCCGCGTGCACCGCGTCCTCCGCGCCGTGCGTGTCGTGCGTGCCCGGCGCGCCCCTCGCGTCCGACGCTTGGGGTGCGCCCGCGCCGCGCTCCCGGTCGGCGGCGTCGTGCGGATCCGGGATCCCGCTCGGGTCCGCGGCGCCGCCCGCGGCGTCCGCCGCACGCGGATGCGGCGCGAAGAAGGCCGACAGGATCAGCAGGCCGGCGCCGACGACGACGAGGCTGTCGGCGAGGTTGAAGACCGCGAAGTTGAAGCCGCCCTGCTGGAAGTGCACGAAGTCGACCACGTAGCCCCGCGCGAAGCGGTCGATCATGTTGCCGATCGCCCCGGCGAGGATGAGGGTGAGGGCGAGGCGCGTGTCGAACGGGAGCTCCCGCGACCGACGCGCGAGGTAGGAGATCAGGGCCACTGACACGAGCGCCGAGACGAGCCCCAGCAGCAGCGTGCCGTCGATCGTCACCGGGCCGATCGGCAGGGCCAGCGAGCGGAACAGCCCGAAGGCCGCGCCGTCGTTGCGGACGTACGTCAGCGAGAAGCCGAGGCCGAGCTCGAGCTCCGCACCCCCCTCGGTGAAACGGAGCTGCGCCCAGCGCTTGGTCCACTGATCGGCGATCACGAGAAGGGCCGTCCAGAGCAGGAACATCGCCGACACTCTACCCGCGGGAGAGCGGATCCCGCGGTCGCGTCGACGGCGGGGGAGCGGGCGGTCGGAGGCGCGATCGCGGGCCTCGGGGTCGGCGGCGTGCAACCGTCGGCGGCCGCGGACGCACGTTCGGTATGCTGGGCTGCATCCCATGAATGGATGCGGGTCGGCCTCGGCGTTCGCCGTCGCCGTGCGGCCCCGCCCGCCGCGGGCTCCGGACGCCGTGCTCGCGGTCGAAGCCGGGCGTCCCCGCCCGCCGCGACGCCGCCCGCGCCGCCCGCACCGACGCTCCTCGACGACGACGCCTTCGAAAGGCGGTGCGCATGCCCTCGACCCTGCAGCAAGTGCTCGTTCGGCTCGAACGCTCCGAGCACGAGCGCGCCGCCGAGCTCAAGACCTTCGCCAAGGGCCTCCTCGGCAAGTCGGACCCCGCCTTCTTCGACGAATTCGACGACGAGACGCTGTACGCGATGACGCTCGACGCCTTCGGCTGGTTCGAGGAACGCGACCTCGACGCCCCCGACCCGCCCGTGGCCGCCGAGCGCGACGTGCCCGGCGTGGCGGTCGAGGTGTTCGACCCGAGCTATCCGGCCGACGGGTGGGAGGCGCCCTACACGGTGCTGCGCCTCGCGCTCGAGGACCGGCCGTTCATCGTCGACTCGGTGCGGGCCGAGCTGCGCCGGCACGGGTTCGTGCTCGGCCACCTGCTGCACCCGATCTACTCGGTCCGCCGCGGCGACGACGGCGCCATCGAGGCGATCTCGGAGCAGCGCGACGGGACCGCGGGCGGGCACCGCGAGGCCTTCGAGATGTACTTCGTCGAGCGCCTCAGCCCCGACGAGCGCGAGGCGCTCGCCGCCGACGTGGAGCGCGTGCTCGGCGACGTGCTGCTCGCCACCGGCGACTACGACCGGCTGCGGGCCAAGGCCCACGAGGTGGCCGACTACCTGAGGGATCTGCGCGCCCAGAGCGCGCAGGGCTTCCAGCGGGGGCTCGGCGAGGAGCTCGAGGAGTACGCGCGCTTCGTCGAGTGGCTCGACGACGACAACTTCGTCTTCCTCGGCTACCGCGAGTACGACATCCACGAGCGCGACGACGCTCGCTTCCTGCAGCTCACGCCCGGCAGCGGCCTCGGCATTCTCCGCAAGACCCACGAGAGCGCCTACCGCGAGCCGGTGCCGCTCGACGACATCCCCGACGGCCTGCGCGAGCGCGTGACCGGAGGGCGGGTGTTCGTGATGACCAAGACGAACGCCGAAGCCACCGTGCACCGGCCCGCGCGGATGGACTACCTCGGCGTCAAGAAGGTCGCCGAGGGGTGGAAGATCGCCGGCGAGCGCCGCTTCGTCGGGCTGTTCACGTCCAAGGCCCTGTCGACCTCGATCGACGAGACGCCGATCCTGCGCCGCAAGCTCGAGCAGGTGCTCGAGCGCGACGAGGCCATCCCCGAGTCGCACGACTACAAGCAGATCGTGGCCATCTTCAACTCCATGCCGCGCGGCGAGCTCTTCTGGGCCGATTCCCAGACCCTGCACAAGGAGATCCGCACGATCATGGAGCTCGAGCAGGAGCGGGGCGTGCGGCTCACCCTGCGCCGCGATCCGCTCGCGCGCGGGCTGGCGGCGATGGTGATCATGCCGCGCGAGCGCTTCAACTCGGAGGTGCGCCGCGCGATCCAGAGCTACCTGGCCGACGAACTCCGGGCCGACCACGTCGACTACCAGCTGGCGATGGGCGAGGACGAGTCGCAGGTGCGCTTCCACTTCTTCTTCACCACCGACCTGCCGATCGACGAGCTCGACGCCCGCGAACTCGAGCGCGAGATCGCCGAATTCACGCGCAGCTGGAGCGACCGGGTCGAGGATCGCCTGGTGCAGGATCACGGCGAGACGGTCGGTCGGCGCCTGGCACGCCGCTACGTCGCCGCCTTCGACGAGCGCTACCGCGCCGACGTCGGCCCCGGCTCGGCCGTGCGCGACATCGACAACCTCGAGCAGCTCGAAGGGCGCGACTTCCGCGTCGACCTGCTCTCGCCGGTCGAAGGCGGTCCGATCCAGCTGAAGATCTACCACCGGCGCGGAACGCTGGTGCTCTCCGAAGTGCTTCCGCGGCTCGAGAATCTCGGCTTCCGCGTGCTCGAGCAGATCCCCTACCCGCTCGACCTGCGGGAGGTCGAGGGGGGCGGGTCCGACGCCGGCGGCGACGCCGAGGGCGGGGCGGCGAACTCCCCGCTGGGCATCGACCTGTTCCGCGTGACCGGGGCGGGCGGCGTCGCCATCGACGTGCGCCGCGACCGCGACCGGCTCGTCGGCGCGCTCGAGCGAATGCTCGCCGGCGACACCGAGAACGACTGGCTCAACCGCCTGGTGCTGCTCGCCGGTCTCACCGACCGCGAGGTCGCGCTGCTGCGCACCTACCAGATGTACTTCGGGCAGCTCAATGCCGTCACCTCGCGCCGCTTCATCACCGACACGCTGCTCTCCCACCCGTCGATGGCCGCCGCGCTGGTCGGCTACTTTCGCGCGCGCTTCGATCCCGAGCTCGGCCCGGCCGACGACGCCGGCCGGGCCGAGGCCGTCGACGAGGCGGAGCGCGCCGTGCTGGACGGACTCGAGAAGGTGGCGTCGCTGCCGGCCGACTCGACGCTCCGCGGCCTGCTCGACCTGATGAAGGCGACGGTCCGCAGCAACTACTTCGGCGACAGCCGCGTCCTGGCGATCAAGATCGACTCCGGTCGCGTCGCCTCGATGCCCGATCCGCGCCCGCTGTACGAGATCGGCGTGCTCGGCCCGCGCGTCGAGGGGACGCACCTGCGTGGCGGACGCGTCGCCCGCGGCGGGATCCGCTGGTCCGACCGTCCCGACGACTTCCGGACCGAGATCCTCGGCCTGATGAAGACGCAGATGACCAAGAACGCGGTGATCGTGCCGGTCGGATCGAAGGGCGGCTTCATCGTCAAGGACGCGCCCGAAGAGCGCGACGCGCTGCGCGAGTACGTCGCGAACTGCTACCAGGCCTACATCCGCGCGCTGCTCGAAATCACCGACAACCGCGTCGGCGACCACGTCGAGCACCCCGACGGCATGGTGATCTACGACGATCCCGACCCCTACCTCGTGGTGGCGGCCGACAAGGGCACCGCCACGTTCAGCGACCTGGCCAACGAGATCAGCGCCGAACGCGGCTTCTGGCTCGGCGATGCCTTCGCTTCCGGGGGATCGCACGGCTACGACCACAAGGCCGAGGGGATCACCGCGAACGGCGCCTGGGAGTGCGTCTCGCGACACTTCCGCGAGATGGGCGTCGACGTCCACCAGGATCCGGTGACCGCGGTGGGGATCGGCGACATGTCGGGCGACGTGTTCGGCAACGGCATGCTCTACACCCGGACGCTGCGGCTCCGGGCCGCCTTCAACCACCGGCACATCTTCCTCGACCCCGATCCGGATCCCGAGGCGAGCTACGACGAGCGGGCGCGCCTGTTCGCGTTGCCGCGATCGAGCTGGACCGACTACGACGCCTCGCTGCTGAGCGAAGGCGGGGGCATCCACGAGCGCGGCGCCAAGAAGATCCAGCTGACGCCGCAGGTCCGCGCCATGCTCGGCGTCGACGACGAGGCGCTCGCGGGGCAGGACCTCGTCCGCGCCGTGCTGCGCATGGAGGTCGACCTGCTCTGGAACGGGGGCATCGGCACGTACGTGAAGTCGCGCGAGGAGCGGCACGCCGACGTGGGCGACAGCGCCAACGACGCGGTGCGCGTCGACGCGGCCGACCTGCGCGCCAAGGTGGTGGGGGAGGGCGGCAACCTCGGCTTCACGCAGCTCGGGCGCATCGAGTTCGCGCAGGGCGGCGGCCGCATCAACACCGACGCGATCGACAATTCCGGCGGCGTCGACATGTCGGACCACGAGGTGAACATCAAGATCGCGCTGCAGCCGCTCGTGACCCGCGGCGAGATGACGATGGTCCAGCGCAACCGGCTGCTCGAGTCGATGACCGACGACGTCAGCTCGCACGTGCTGCGCGACAACGCCATGCAGTCGCTGGCGCTGTCGCTGGCCGAGCGCCGCGGCAGCCGCGACTTCCCGCTCTTCGCGTCGCTGCAGGAGTACCTGACCGAGCGCGGCGGGCTCGACCCCGACGTCGAGTTCCTGCCCACGCGCCGCGAACTCGATCTGCGGCGCCGGAGCGGCAGCGGGTACACCCGCCCGGAGCTCGCGATCCTGATGGCCTACGTCAAGATGGGCCTCTACCGGCGCCTGCTCGACACCGATTTCCCCGACGAGCCCTACTTCCGGCACTACCTGCGGGGGTACTTCCCCGACGAACTCGTCGAGGCGCACGCGGACGCGGTCGAAGAGCACCCGCTGAAGCGCGAGATCACCGCCACGCAGTTCACCAACCGCGTCGTCGACATCCTCGGCGCGACCTTCGTGCACCGGAGCCTGCGCGACACGGGCGCCACCCCGGTGGAGGTGGTGCGCTCGGCGCTGATCGCCTTCGAGGTGCTCGACATGCCTGACGTGCTGGCGCGCATCCTCGACGACGCGCTGCCCACCGAGGGGCAGTACGAGGCGCTCGACGCCCTCGTGCGCGCGGTGGAGAGCCTGGTCCAGTGGATGCTGCTCAACGCGCTCGGCAGCGCCGACGTCGAGACCTTCGTCGACACCTACAGCGCCCCGCTCGCGGTGCTGCTGTCGCAGGTCCGCGACTTCGTGCCGGAGCCCGAGAAGCGCCGCTACGACGACGCCGTCGAGCGCTTCGCATCGGCCGGCCTCAACGACGCGCTCGCGGCCGAGGTGGCGAGCTTCGACTACGTCACGACCTCGATGGGGATCGTCGACGTCGCCCGCGAACAGGAGGTCGAACTCGAGTTCGCCGCCCGGCGCTTCTACCTGCTGGGCGAACGGATGGCCCTCGGCTGGCTGCGCGACGAGATGAACGTGCTCGTGTCCGACAACCGCTGGGAGCGCATCGCGCTGGCCGGGCTGATCATGGACCTGCGGCGCGCCCAGCGGAACATGACCGCCCGCTTCGTCGCCCGCGAGGACGCCGACGTCGACGCGTTCCTCGAGGACGCCTACCCCTCGGTGCTCGAGCGCTTCGACACGGCCTTCCACGAGATGATGGCGACCGACGAACTCTCGCTCGCCAGCGGCGCGGTGCTGGCGCGGATCCTGGTGCAGGCCGCGGGCTGACGCCGACGGCGGGCCGCGTCCGGCGCGGGTGCCGAGGCTCGCCTGGCCCCCGCCCCGGGCCGGCGGGGGCTCCGGTCGTCAGCTCGCGAAGAACGGGCGCAGCACCGCGTCGAGTCGCACGAGGCCGCGCTCCGTGGCGCGCAGCGTCGCGCCCTCGAGCTCGAGCAGGTCGCGGTCCAACGCCGACGCGAGCGGCCCGCTCCAGCGGTCGCGGACGTCGACGCCCGCCGTGCGCGCCAGGGCGTCGAGATCGACGCCGCGGCGCGTGCGGAGTCCCGTCATCAGGCGTTCGCGCAGGTAGGTGTCGGCGTCCGGCCGCTCGATGTCGGGCGGAGCCCCCTCGAGCCAGGTCTTGATCGGGGGGTTCGTGGTGCGGCGCCCGAGGTCACCGCCCGTCGCGCTGCTCCGGCCGCCGGGCAGGTAGCCCGCGGCCGACGGGCCGAGGCCGAGGTAGGGCGCCCCGTGCCAGTAGCTCGCGTTGTGGATCGCCTCGTGGCCTGGCCGTGCGTGGTTCGAGACCTCGTAGCGCTCGAGTCCGTGCGCCGCCAGCCGCGAGGCGGTGGCGTCGTAGGCGTCGGCCGCGCGATCGTCGTCGACCGAGACGCCGCGCAGGGCGAAGGGGGTGAACGGTTCGATCGTGAGCGTGTAGACCGACACGTGGGGCACGCCGAGGGCGACGAGGCGGTCGATGTCGGCTTCGAGGTCGCGCGGCACCGAGGCCGGAAGCGCGGCGATCAGATCGGCCGACACGGCGAAGCCCGCCTCGAGCGCCCAGCCGACGGCCCGTTCGGCGGCCGCGCCGTCGTGGCTGCGGCCGAGGAATCGCAGGGCCGCGTCCTGGGTCGATTGGACGCCGATCGACAGGCGATCGAAGCCCCAGGCGCGCAGCCGGGCGAGCCGGTCCGGATCGAAGGTGCCGGGGTCGGCCTCGATCGTGGTCTCGCGGCGGGCCGGCATGCCCCAGGCCGCGTCGAGGGCCGCAACGACGCGCTCGAGTTCGTCGTCGCGCAGGTGCGACGGGGTACCTCCGCCGAGGTAGATGGTGTCGAGCGGACCCGGGTAGCGAGCCCCCGCCGCCGCGATCTCCGCCTCGAGCCGCTCGACGTAGCGCGCCACGAGCCCGCCCCCGCGGCGCATCTTGTGGAAGTCGCAGTAGGGGCAGATCTGCGGGCAGAAGGGCACGTGCACGTACAGCGCGCGGGGGCGATCCACGACGCGAGTCTACCGACGCCCGCCGGTCGCTCGGGTCGTCCCGGGCGGGCCGGCGCCGTCGCCGGCGACGGCGCCGCGCGGCCCAACCGGGCCGTCCTCGGTCGCTGCGGCGATAGGCTCGGGGCGTGCGCGATGCGACCTTCGAAGCCGAGGTGCTGCCCGGGCTCGAGCCGTGGGCGCGGGCGGAGCTCGAGCGGCTCGGTGCGCGCATCGTCGGCGAGCGCGAGGGCGAGCTGGACTTCGCGCTCGGATCCGAACGGGCCGAGGAGCTCGACGCGCTCCGGCGCGTGACGGCGGTCTACGCGGTCCTCGACTTCGACGTTCCGCGCCCCAAGTCCCTGCTCGGCGACGAGCACTTCCGGCGGCTCGTCGGAGCGGTCGAGTCGACCGCCCGTGGGCGCCGCTTCGAGGGATTCCGCTTCGGCGCCGCCGGCAGCGACTCGGCGGTGTTCCGGCGCCTGGCGGCGGCGCTGGAGCGCGCCACCGGCCTGCCGCGGCGGCCCGACGAAGGCGAGCTCCTGCTCCGCGTGCGGCCCGATCCGCGCCCCGGCGCCGGCGGCTGGCAGGTCCTCGTCCGGCGCACGCCGCGTCCGCTCTCGGCGCGTGCCTGGCGGGTCTGCAACCTCCCCGGGGGGCTCAACGCCTGCGTCGCCGCGGCGATGATCGACGCCAGCGAGCCGCAGCGCGGCGAGCGCGTCCTGAACCTGATGTGCGGGTCGGGCACGCTGCTCGTCGAGCGGTTCGCACACGAAGCCGGCCCGCCGGCCTCGATGGTGGGCCTCGACCTCGATCCCGACGCGCTCCGCTGCACGGCGCGAAACCTCGCGGCGGCCGGTCTCCGCGGGGTCAGCTCGGACGTGGCCTGGATGGACGACGAGGACGCTGCGCCGGTCGGCTCGGCTCCCGCGGGCGACGCCGGCGCAGGGGAGGGGACGGAGGGCGCGGGGCCCGCGCAGCCCGACATCGACCTGCGGCTCGCCGACGCCGGCACGACCGGCCTGCCCGACGCCAGCGTCGACGTCATCGTCAGCGACCCCCCGTGGGGCGACGCCGTGGGCGATCACGCGCGCAACGCGGCGCTCTACCCGCGGACGCTCGACGAAGCCGCGCGGCTGCTCGCGCCGGGGGGGCGCCTCGTGCTGCTCAGCCACGAGGTTCGCCTGATGGAGGAACTCTTGGCCGCGAACGACGCCTGGCGCGTCGTTCGCGAGCAGCGGGTGTTCCACGGCGGCCACTGGCCCCGTCTGCTGCGCCTCGAGCTCCGCTGAGCTCCGCCCCGGTCGTTGCGAGCGGCACCCTGCGGCGCGCCGCACCGCGGGGGCGCGATGGCGTCCAGGACGAGGGTTTCGGCGATCGGCTCGGGTCCGGCGCGTGCTACGCTCCAAGGCGATGATGGCCTCCGCACCCCGCCCCACGAGCCCCCCGAACCCCGCGCAGCGCCGTGGGTGACCGCGGGCCGGACGGCCGGCGCGACGACGGCCCGCGAGGGCTCAGCCCCGGCTGGTACCTGCTGATCTTCGTCGTGGTCTACGCGCTCGGCGTGACGCTCGCCTGGGGGCGCAGCGTGCAGCAGCTGCGCGACGCTCGCGCCACGATCGAGCAATGGGAGACGGGCGACGCGGACGGCGACGACCGGGTCGAGGCCCCGACGCCGCGCCGCGGGGCGACGGCGGCCTCCGGCGGGCTCTGGTTCCCGGTCCCCGGCGCCCGGCTGCCGGCCGACGACGCGCACCTGCCCGGCGCCGTGCGCGCCTACCGGCAGGGCGTGCTGCAGGGCTTCGACTTCTACGACGGCGATGCCGGTGTGCCCATCCCCTTCGGCGCGCCGGTGATCGCGGCGCAGGCCGGCACCGTCGTACGCGCCGACCTCGGCTACACCGAGCTGTCGCCCGAACGCTGGGAGGCGCTGCTCGCCGAAGTCGCCGGCGGCGCCGACGACGAGCAGCTCGACGCGCTGCGCGGCCGCCAGGTGTGGATCGAGACCGCCGACGGGACCGTGCTTCGCTACGCCCACCTGTCGGGGATCCGCCCCGGTCTCGCCCAGGGCGCCTCCGTGTACCGGGGCCAGGTGGTCGGCTACGTGGGCAACTCGGGCACCGACGCCGGCGTGGCCGGCACCGCGCGCGGCGCCCGCCTGCACTTCGAGATCTGGGACGACGGCAGCTTCTTCGGCGAGGGGCTGAGCCCCGACGAGGTGCGCATCGCGGCCGCCTCGCGCTTCGTCGGCCCGTGAGCGCCGAGCCCCGACGATGCGGCGCCCGTGACGTGGAGGCGCGCCGGGGCGACGCGGTAGGCTGACGGTCGTGCCGACCGAACCCCACCGCCCCTCCGGTCCCTACGAGACCGCGCTCGAGCGCGTCTGGTCGAACGTGTGGGTCCGCGCGCTGGCCTACCTCGTGGCCGGCCTCGGAGCGCTGTGGCTGATCGGGTGGCTCGGAACGCGCGTCGCGCTCGCGCTGCAGGTGGCGATCATCGGCTTCGTCATCGCCTACATCCTCAACCCCGTCGTGGTGGGCCTGCAGCGTCTGCGCATCCCGCGCGGCCTGGCCGTGGTGATCGTCTACGTGGCCTTGCTGAACCTCCTCGTGCTCGGTTCGGTGCTCGTCAGCCAGGTCGTCGTGCAGCTGTCGGACTTCGTCCAGCAGATCCCGAACTCGGTCGAAGAGATCAGCGGGGTGCTGGCGTCGATCCAGGCGTGGATGCAGCAGCAGTTCGACCGCGTCCCGGGCTTCCTCCAGCAGCTGTTCCCCGGCGGCGCCGAGACCGACCCCGAGAGCGGCGCGGCGATCTCGCAGCAGGCCCAGGAGCAGTTCCAGGTCATCCTCGCCGACCTCGCGACCCAGCTGTCCGAGGCGCTGCGCAACCTGATCCGCAGCGGTCCGAGCTTCCTGGTGACCGGTGCCACCAACCTGATCTCGCAGACGCTCAACGCCACGCTGCAGGTCTTCCTGGTGCTGCTCGCGTCGGCCTACTTCCTCTACGACTTCCCGAAGTTCACCGAGAACTTCCGCCGCTTCGTGCCGGTGCGCTGGCGCCCCTTCTACGGCGACCTCACGAACAAGGCCGACCGCGCCGTCGGCGGCTACCTGCGCGGTCAGCTGCTCATCACCTCGGTCCTCGGGGTGATGATCTACATCGGGTTGAAGGGCTTGGGCGTGCCGCTGGCCGAGGCCATCGCCTTCCTCGCTGCGATCTTCAACCTCGTGCCGTACCTGGGGCCGATCATCGGGGTGATCCCGGCGGTGCTGCTGGCCTTCACCGTCAGCCCCTTGACGCCGCTGTGGGTGGTGCTGATCTTCATCATCGCCAACCAGCTCGAGGGCAACCTCCTCAGCCCGATCATCCTCTCGCGCCGCGTCAACCTCCACCCGGTCACCGTCCTGTTGGCGATCCTCGCCGGCCTCGGGCTGCTCGGCTTCGTGGGCGCGCTGCTGGCGGTGCCCGTCGTGGCCCTGGTCAAGGTGCTGCTCGAGGACTACATGCTGACGCGGCCCACCTGGAGCGGCGCGGCGTCCGCCGACGCGGACGGCGCACCGGACGACGCCGGCCCGGCCGCCGGCACGCAGGAGACGCCGTCGTCCTAGCCGTGCGCGCCGCCGGGATCGCGGGCTCGCCCCCGTCGCCTGCGCAGGCCGCGGAGCGGACCCCCTAGACCGAGCGGTCCTTCGCGTCGTAGAGGCGCGTGTCGGCCGCGCCGAGGAGCGCGTCGGAGGTCGATCCGTCGCCGGGGTACGTGGCGATGCCCCGCGACGCGCCGATGGACATGCCGCGCACGACGAGCCCCCGCAAGGCCTGCTCGTAGCGGTCGGCCGCGACCTCGGCCTCGGCGCGGGTCGTCTCGGGGAGCAGCAGCACGAACTCGTCGCCGCCCCACCGGAACAGCAGGTCGTTCTCGCGACGCTCGCCCTCGAGCGCGGTGGCCACGCGGGCCAGCACCTCGTCGCCGACCTGGTGCCCGTGGCGGTCGTTGATCGCCTTGAAGCCGTCGAGATCCATCATCACCAGGCTCAGTTCGCGGCGGTAGCGCGAGGCGCGCTCGAGTTCGCGCTGCATGGACCGATCGAAGCCCTCGCGGTTGCCGAGCCCGGTGAGCGTGTCGGTGATCGCCAGCCGTTCGAGCGACTCGCGGTACTCCGCCTGCCGGAAGATCACGGCGATCTGCTGCGCGAAGGCGAAGGCGATCTGGACGGCGTTGTGCCCGAAGCCGTCCTCGCGGGTGAGGTTGTCGAGGTTGAGCAGGCCCGTGACCTCGCCCTGGTGTGCGATCGGGACGCAGATGTTGGCGCGCAGCTCGTCGAGGCGCCCCGAGCGGCGGAAGGCCTCGGGGTCGGGCACGGCGTCGTCGTTCTCCATCCGATCGCGCAGCTGGTCGCTCATCGCCTCGAAGCTGCGCACCTGGATCTCGGCCCCGGTCAGCAGGCGCGGCACGCCGGCGCGGAAGTCCCGCTCGTCGCGTCCGTACCAGGCCAGCGTCTCGTCGACCGTCGAGGGCGGCAGCCGGCCGAGCAGGCCGGGATCGTAGCCGGGCGACGCGACGAAGGCGAAGCCGCCGTCGACGCGGCGCAGGATCGACGCCCCTTCGGCGCCGGGCACGACCCGCAGCGCGGCCTCGGCGACGCGCCGGTAGAGAAGGGTCGGGTCGTCGATGCGCTCGTCGAACTGGGCCAGTTTGCGGACCACGGTGAGCAGTTCTGCGAACTGCTCCTGCAGCACCGCGCGCTCGAGCGCCACGCCGATGGTGTTCGCAATCTGATCGAGGTGCGCCCGGTCGTCGTCGGACCAGCGCACGGCGCTGCGGTAGCTGGCCAGTGCGAGCGTCGCCTCCACCTCCTGGTGGCTGTTGACGATCGGGACGAAGGCCAGCGCGCGGGCGTCGCGTTCCCAGGCGGGAGCGGCGGGGTCCGGCGGGCCGTCGCCCCGGGAGCGCAGCGAGATCGTCTTCTCGCGCCACGCGCGGTCGAGGTGTCCGTGCCCGATCGGCAGGCCGTGTTCGAGGCTCGGATCGTTGGGGAGCGGACCCCGGCGCGCGAGGAGGCGGTAGGCGCCGTCCCCGAGCACGAAGGCGATGCCGGCGTCGATGTCGGAGCGTTCGAGCAGCGCCTCGAGGGCCACGTCGGCGACCGTGCTCCGGTCGGCCGCCGTCAGCAGTCGATGCGTGAGCCGCGCGACCGACGACTCCTCGCGCCGTTCCCGACGCAGGTCGTCGACGCGCCCGATGCGCGCGAGGGCATCCTCGCTCATCCGTCGGAGCGCTCCGAGCGTCGCGCGGTCGTCGGTCTGGAAGGCGGCACCGTCGCGCCGCTCGGCGACGAGGAGCACGGTCGCATCGCCGCCGTCGATCGCGAGGGCCACGCGGTGCGCCTCCTCGGCCGCGGACGACGGCTCGTCCGAAGGGGGCGCGGCAGGCGAGGGCTCGCCCGCCGTGGCGGTCGCGTCGATCGTGGCGCGCACGTCGGCGAGTTCGCGTTCGATCATCGCGGGAAGCTCGGCGAACAACTGGTCGCGGGTCTCGCAGCGGTCGAGCGCGGTGGCCGCCGTCGTGAGCAGGCGCGCCCGGCGGGCGCTCCGGTCGGCCCAGCGGATCGTCGCGCGGACCGCCGATCCGAGGCCGGTGGCGGCGAGCGCCACGACGACCAGAATCGCCCCGGCGGCGAGCGCCTCCGCGGCGGTCGGCCGGGTCAACCCGATGGCCAGCGCAGCCGCCAGCGCGCCGGGGACGACGGCGGTCCAGGCCGCGAGGGCGCCGCCGAGCGCGATCGCCGCACCGGCCGCGGCGCCGACCGCGAGGCGCGGGCCGCCGACGACGGCGATGAGGAGCGCGACCACGCCCAGCACCACCGCCCACACGAGGATCCACGTCGACGACGGACGGGACGGTCGCGCGACGTCGAGGTCGAAGGGGTGCCGGATCTCGGAGGGGGGGTCCACGGAGGTCCTTTTCGGCTCGGGGCGCGGAGTGCCGCAGGAAGCGGCCCGGCGAGGGTCGAGGAGAACGGCTCGGCGTGCGGCGGCGGGATCCGGACGGCGACGGACCGTCCGGGCGTTCGTGGGGGCGGCCGCACCTCCGCGCCGTCCTCCCGGCCCCTTCATCCTACCCGAGGCCCCCAGGTTTCTCGCGTGCAGGGCGCGATATGCTTCGGATCGTGGCCAAGAAGCGCAGCTCCGCCAAGCGCACGACGAAGCGACGGAAGGCCTCGTCGGGCGCGGACGAACACGGGTCCTCGGGTTTCGATCTCGAGGCCCTGGGCCTGGTGTTGCTCGCGGGCGGCGTGGTGCTGGGCGGCTTCCTGCTGCCCAGCCTGCCCACGGGCGAGCTCGGCGACGCCGTCCGCGGGGCGCTGGTCGGGCGCCTGGGATGGATGGCCTGGGCGCTGCCGTGGCCCCTGCTGGTGCTCGGCGTCGTCTTCCTGCTCCGGCGCAACCCCCGGGCCTGGCCCCGGGTGCTGTCCGGCTACCTCGTCGGCAGCGCGGGCGCGTGGCTCGGCCTGCTGCTGATCCGCCCCGACCTCAGCGGCCGCTGGGGCGAGGCGGTGCGGGCCCAACTCACCGGAGCCACCGGCGGGCTCGCCTACCTCGGCGCCGTCCTCGCGCTGACCCTGGGGATCGAGCTGATCGTGGGCTGGCGACCGATGCGCATCGTGCAGAGCGCGGTGATCGCCCTCGCGCTGGGGATCCGCGCCGTCTGGCGCGCCGCCGCCGCGACCCGGCGGCGGCTCAAGGAGCGGGCCAACTTCCGGGCCGACGTCGCCCTGGTCCGCCGCGACCTGCAGGATCTCGATCGCGATCTCGAGGCGCTGGGGTCGCTGTACCCCGGGAGCGCCGAGATCGAGAAGTGGCGCGACGCGGTCGACGCGAGCGGCGATCGGCTCGCGTCGGCCGACCGCGACACGCTCGCCGACGTCGAGGCCGACGCGGATGCCTGGCGCGCTGCCGTCCTCGACTTCGCGCGCGACCGCGCCGACGAACTCGCCGTGCAGCTCCGGGGCGAGGGGATCGACGATCTCGAGGAGCGCCTCAAGAGCCTCGGGGGGCAGCTCGGCGATCCGGTGCGCGAGCCTTGCGACGGCGCCCGCGGCCTCGACAAGGTCCGCGAGGCGCTGCACCTCGATCGCACCGCCATCGCCGACCGCCACCGCCGTTTGGCGCGCAGCCGCGACGTGGCGCTGGCCGAACTCGAGGCGATGGGCCCGCGCGAGCTCGCCCGCGTCGCCGAGGAGCACCACCGTCGTTCGGCGCGCTACGACGAGGTGGAGGCCGTGGCCGAGCGGCTCGAGGTCGACAGCGACCGGCTCGAGGCCTGGCGTGAGCTCATCGGGAAGTTGGCGCGGCTCCGCACCGAGTTCCCGGAGGACGCCGAGCTCGAGGACTTCGACAGCAGCCTGGGCGGCGATTTCGACACCTACGGCCGCGACGTGCTCGGCGCCTTCCAGGGCTGGTCGGACGCGCTCGACGCCGTCGAGCTGCGCGCGCGGCAGCGCGCCGTGGCGGGCGGCGGAGCGGCCGCGAAGGCCGACGGCCCGGACGCCGATGCGTCCGCGGAGGGGGTGGCCGCGGGCGCGGCCGGGGCCGGCGCGGCGGGCGGAGCCACGGCCCACGGGGGCGCGACCGGCGCCGGTTCCGGTGCGGGCGACGCGGCCGACGACGTCGCGGCCGCACACGCCTCGGGGACCTTGCCGTCCGCGCCAGCCGCGGGCGCCGCGGCCGCCTCCGCCGGACCCCGCGCCGGCACGGCGACCGCGATCGAGGAGGCGCCCTTCGGCCGCGACGGCGGACGGGTCGAGGTCGACCCCGAGCGGCCGGCGGAGGTCGGCGGCATCCCGATCCAGGTCCCGGGGCTCGATCTGCTCGACAACGTCGTCGCCGAGGGCGGCGACCCCGAGGCCGAGGCCCGCGAAGTGCAGGCGCGCGTCAAGCGGATCGACCGCACGCTCGACAACTTCAACCTCGAGGGGCGCGTCGTGAGCTCCATCCGGGGTCCGACCGTGACGCGCTTCGAGGTCGAGCCCGCTCCGGGCGAGAAGATCAGCCGATTCTCGGGGTTGAGCGACGACCTCGCGCTCGCCATGGCGGTGGGCTCGGTGCGCATCGAGGCGCCGATCCCGGGCAAGAGCGTGATCGGCCTCGAGGTCCCGAACGCCGACCGTGACCTGATCCGCTTCCGCGAGGCGGCCGAGTCGCCGAGCTTCCGGCGCGCGAAGGGGCGGCTGCCGCTCATCCTCGGCAAGTCGATCGACGGCGAGATGATCGTCGCCGATCTCGCCAAGATGCCGCACCTGCTCATCGCGGGATCCACCGGCTCGGGCAAGTCCGTGGCCGTGAACACCCTGATCGGCAGCCTGATCTACAAGTTCCTGCCCACCGAGCTGCGGCTGCTGATGATCGACCCGAAGATGGTCGAGCTGACCCCCTACGACGGCATCCCGCACCTCATCCGCCCGGTGGTGACCAACCCCAGCGACGCCGCCGGCGTGCTGCTGGGGGCGGTGGCCCACATGGAGCGCCGCTACAAGATGATGAGCAAGATCGGGGCGAAGAACCTCGATCAGTACAACGAGAAGGCGCGCAACCTCGACCTGCCCCAGCTCCCCTTCGTCATCCTCGTCATCGACGAGCTGGCGGACCTGATGATCACCAGCCCCAAGGAGGTGGAGTCGGCGATCATGCGCCTCGCGCAGATGGCGCGGGCCACGGGGATGCACCTCGTCCTCGCGACGCAGCGGCCGTCCGTCGACATCCTCACCAGCCTGATCAAGGTCAACGTGCCCGCACGCATCGCCTTCGCCGTCAGCTCCGGTCACGACTCGCGCACGATCCTCGACAGCATGGGCGCCGAGCGGCTCGTGGGCATGGGCGACATGCTCTTCTACCAGCCGGGCCTCGTGAAGGCGATTCGCCTCCAGGGGCCCTTCATCGACGAGCCGGAGATCCAGCGTCTGGCGGCCTTCCTGCGCCGGCAGTACTTCGACGACGACTTCGTCGAGGCCTACGGCAGCGACTTCGACCCGCCCTCGATGCACCAGTCGGACGCCGACGGGCTGATCGACTGGAACGACGACAAGCTCCGCGACGCGGCCGATCTGGTGGTCGCCGAAGGCTCCGCGAGCGTCTCGCGGCTGCAGCGCCGGCTGCAGGTGGGGCACGCGCGGGCCGGGAAGCTGATGGATTCGCTCGAGGCGCTCGGGGTGGTCGGCCCGCACGCCGGCAGCAAACCCCGGGACGTGCTCGTCGAGGTCCAGGAGCTGCCGGAGATCTTCGGGAAGTAGGGACGCTGCCGCCGCCGGGCCGGGCGTCGGGATGCGCGTGCTGGAGTGCGCCCCCCGCGTCGCCCGAACGTGCGGTACGACGCGTCGCGGCGGGGCGGAGCGGGGTACAGTTCGCCATCTCCAGAACGTAGCCGCGCTCGACGCCGCGCCCGCCTCGCCGCACCGGCGATCGGGAGCCGTGCGTCCGCCGCCCCCAGGATCGTTCCGCCATCGACCCGAACACGAGGCCGTCCATGACGCCCGAAGATCGCTTTCACGACGCCGACGCATCGACCGCCAGCCGCATCGACGCCCTGCTCTCGCACGACCCGTCGGTCGTGTGGACCGCCGCGCGCCTCGTCGCCGCCACCGGGGCCGACCCTCGCGTCGTCGCCCGGGCGGTGCGCCTGCTCGTGGCCCGGGGCCGGGCCCTCGACGTCGCGCCGCGCAGCGTGGACGTTCGCGTCCGGGGGGCTCGCGCGCGGGCGCCGCGGGACGCGCGCGCACCGGACGGCGCGTGGACGCGACCGCCGGAGGGCTCGGCCGCCGCGGAGGCGGCCGCCCCCGGAACGGGCGACGACTGACCGCGGACCGCGGCCCCGCGTGTCGGCCTGCGAGGAATCCCTCGCGCCCGGGGCGTGATCCCGCGCTATCATCGGTCGCGTCCCGGACGCGACTCCTGTGCCGCGTTCCGGTCGTTCCGTCGCTCCCTTCCGCGCTTCCGTCCCGTGTAGGAGTCCGCTGATGCAAGCCAACGACCACCCCGCGTGGACGGACCTTCGCGAGCACCACGCGAAGGTCCGCGACGTCCACATGCGCGACCTCTTCGCCGACGACCCCGACCGCGCCGAGCGGCTCCCCTACCGCCTCGGCGACCTCCTCGTCGACGCCTCCAAGCACCGGATCACCGAGACGACGATGGGCCTCCTGCTCGACCTCGCCCGCGAGGCCGGCGTCGAGGCGCGGCGCGATGCGATGTTCCGCGGCGAGAAGATCAACGTCACCGAGGACCGCGCCGTGCTGCACGTCGCGCTGCGCAATCGCAGCAATCGCCCCATCGAAGTGGACGGGGCCGACGTGATGCCGGACGTCAACGCGACCCTGGCCCGGATGCAGGACTTCGTCGAGCGCGTTCGCGAGGGGCGCTGGACCGGGTTCACCGGCGAGCCGATTCGCGACGTCGTCAACATCGGGATCGGGGGCTCCGACCTCGGTCCGCAGATGGTCACGACGGCGCTGACGCCGTACGCGCGCGGCGGTCCGCTGCGCGTGCACTACGTCAGCAACGTCGACGGGTCCGACATGGTCGAGACCCTCCGCGAGGTGGACCCCGAGACCACGCTGTTCCTGGTGGCGAGCAAGACCTTCACCACCCAGGAGACGATGACCAACGCGAACACGGCGCGGACGTGGCTGCTCGAGGCGGCGCACGGCGCCAACGCCGCGGTCGCGAAGCACTTCGCCGCGCTGAGCACGAACCGCGACGGCGTCGAGGCCTTCGGCATCGATCCGGAGAACATGTTCGGCTTCTGGGATTGGGTCGGCGGACGCTACTCGCTGTGGTCGGCGATCGGACTGTCGATCGCGCTGTATGTCGGCTGGGAGCACTTCGAGGAGCTCCTCGCCGGGGCGCACGAGGCCGACCGGCACTTCGCCGACACCCCGCTCGAGCGCAACATCCCCGTGATCCTGGCCCTGCTCGGCATCTGGTACAACAACTTCTTCGGGGCCCAGAGCCAGGCGATCCTGCCGTACGACCACTACCTCGAGCACTTCGCCCGCTACTTTCAGCAGGGCGACATGGAGTCGAACGGCAAGCGCGTGACGCTCGAGGGCGAGCCGGTTGCGGTGCAGACCGGCCCCGTGATCTGGGGGCAGCCCGGCACCAACGGCCAGCACGCCTTCTACCAGCTGATCCACCAGGGGACGAAGCTCGTGCCCTGCGACTTCCTCGCGGCGGCCAACACGCACAACCCGATCGGCGATCACCACGAGAAGCTGCTCGCGAACTTCTTCGCGCAGCCCGAAGCGCTGATGCGCGGCCGGACCGTCGACGAGGCGCGCGCGGCCCTGCAGGGGAGCGTTCCCGATCCCGAGGCGCTCGAGCGTCTCGCCGCGGCGAAGACCTTCCCCGGCAACCGGCCGTCGACGTCGATCCTCTACCGCCGGCTCGACCCGCGCACGCTCGGCACGCTCATCGCGCTCTACGAGCACAAGATCTTCGTGCAGGGCGCGATCTGGAACGTCAACAGCTACGACCAGATGGGCGTCGAGCTGGGCAAGGAGCTGGCCTCGAGCATCCTGCCCGAACTCGAGCACGACGGCGAGGTCTCCGGGCACGACGCCAGCACCAACGCGCTGATCAACCACTACAAGGCGCTGCGCGACGACTGAGCCCTCGCCCCGCGTCGCTCCGCCGCGGACGGCCGCTGGCGCCCGGGTGCGCATGCGCCCGCGTGGGCGGCGCCGAGCGAGCGATCGCGCCTAGCCGTCGACGTCGCGTTCGGCCCGGAAGGCCTCGACCTCGCCCCGTGTCGGGATCGACGTCTGGGCGCCCGGGCGGGTGACCGCGATCGCCGCCGCGGCGTGCGCGAACCGCACGGCGCGGTCGGTCGTGGCCCCGGCGGCGAGGGCCGCGACGAGCGCGCCGTTGAAGGTGTCGCCCGCCGCGGTCGTGTCGACCGCGGCGACCGCGAACCCCGGAATGCGGCGCAGGCGGGCGTCGCCCGAGGCGGTCGCATCGAACCACCAGGCGCCGTCGGCGCCGGCCTTCACCACGACGCGGGTAGCGCCCGTGGCGTCGGCGAGCCGCGCGCAGGCGGACGCCACGGCGTCGGCCCCGTCGATCGAACCCTCGCCCACGAGGGCGGCCAGCTCGTGCTCGTTGGGAGTGAGGAGCCACAGCCCGTGGGCGGGAAGATCGGCGAGCGCGGGCGCCGGAGCCGGGTCCAGCACGAGCCTCGGTCCCTCCCCGTCGAGCGCCGTCACGAGGGCGTGGACGGCCTCGAGCGGAATCTCGTTCTGGAGCAGGAGCCAATCGGCCGCCCGCAGCGCCGCGAGGTGGCGTCGCACGTAGTCCGCATCGACCCGGGCGTTCGCGCCGGCGTGGATGGCGATGGCGTTCTCGCCCCGCCCGTCGACCCAGATCGAGGCGGTCCCGGTCTCCACCCCCTCCAGCCGCTCGAGCGCCGACACGTCGACGCCCGCATCGACGAGCGACGCCACGAGATCGCGGTGGAGCGGATCGTCGCCGACCGCCCCGAACATCGCGGCCCGGGTTCCCGGCGCCGCCAGGCGCCCGACGGCCACCGCCTGGTTCGCCCCCTTGCCGCCGGGGTGGATCGCGAACCCGCGGGCTGCGCGCGTCTCGCCCGGCGCCGGGAAGCGGTCGAGGGTCGTGACGAGGTCGACGTTGCAGCTTCCGAGGACGGCGACGGTCGGCACGGGGCGACCTACGACGACGTCGCCGACGACGCGCTCTGCGGCCCCGACTCCGAAGGGCGGTCCGCCGACGGTTCCAGCAGCACCTTGAGCGTCGACCCGCCGCCCCGCGCGACGTCGAACGCGCGCTCGACGGCGGCGAGCGGGTACCGATCGGTGATCAGGCGGTCGGCGTCGATGGTCCCGTCGGCGAGCAGCTCGATCGCCCGCTCGTAGTCCTGCGCGGTGTACATCAGCGTGCCCCGCAGCGTGAGCTCCCAGTCCTGCACCAAGCCGGCCGGTGTGGCCGGGTCGCGGCCGTACACGCCGGCCACGATCACGGTCGCCCCCTTGCGCGCGGACGCGATGGCGTCGCGGAGGGCGGCCTCCACCCCCACGCATTCGAAGGCGACGTCGTGCGCGCGGGCGGCGAGCGTCTCAGCGGTGTCGAAGCCGAGCGCCGCGGCGAGGGCTCGGCGCGCGTCGCTCGGGTCGACCACGACCACCGTGCCCCCCGACGCCCGCGCGACGCAGGCGCAGAGGAGGCCGATCGTGCCGGCCCCGAAGACGGCGACGTCCGCCCCGTCGAGCGCGCCGGCGACCTCTTCGGCGAGGCGCACGGCGTGCGTGGCGACGGCGGTCGGCTCGACGAGCGCCCCGGCCGACGTCGGCATGCGCTCCGGAAGCCGGTGCAGGCGATCGACGGGGGCCACGAAGGCGTCGGCCATGCCGCCCGGCGCCTGGAACCCCATCACTTCGAGGCGTTCGCAGATGTTGTAGCGCCCCGAGCGGCAGGCGCGGCACCGGCCGCAGACGAGCGAGGGCTCGAGGGCGACGCGGGCGCCGCGCCAGCCCTCGTCGACATCGGCGCCCAGGGCGGTCACCTCGGCGACGATCTCGTGCCCCGGGAACACCGGGTAGTCGACGAAGGGGTGGTGGCCGGCGTAGACGTGCAGGTCGCTTCCGCAGATGCCGATGGCGAGGGAGCGGAGCCGGACTTCGCCGGGGCCCGGCGGCGGAACCTCCGCCGCCTCGAGCCGCAGCTCGCCCGGGCTCCCGATCACGACGCGCCGCGCCGAGCCGCTCTCGCTCACGACGGGGGTGCGATGTCGAACTGGACCTTCATGCGGTCGGGGTCGCGCTCGGCGAGGTCGAGGCCGTGCTCGA
Source organism: uncultured Trueperaceae bacterium (assembly GCA_965365745.1). Taxonomy (GTDB): domain Bacteria; phylum Deinococcota; class Deinococci; order Deinococcales; family Trueperaceae; genus CBDUCW01. The sequence goes on along the minus strand of CBDUCW010000004.1, from coordinate 732 downwards.
ACCGCTCGAGCGGCACCGTGTGCGACACGAGCGGCTCGACGTCGACGGCGCCCCCCTCGATCATCGCGATCGCTTCCTGGAAGGTCTTGTTCACCGCGAAGCTGCCGACGATGCGCAGGTCGCGGCGGAAGATCTCGTAGGGCCGGAAGCGTGCGGTGGCCTCCTCGGGCGCCACGCCGAACACCCAGAGCGTTCCGGCCGGGCGGGCGTAGGCGGTCGCGTTCTCGACGACGGCGGCGATCCCGGTGGCGTCCGCGACGAGCTCGAAGCCGTGCGGCGCGAGGTCGCGCGTGGCGTCGGGGGTGAGCCCGTCGGCCCGCAGGGCATGGTCGGCGCCGAGCGAGGTCGCGATCTCGAGGCGGGCGGGCGCCCGATCGACGATCGTGACCGACGACGCGCCGGCCGCCTTCACGGCCTGCATGAGCAGGCAGCCCATCGGGCCGGCGCCGAACACGATGGCGCGGTCCCCGGGTTGCACGTTCACCCGCTTGAGGCCCCAGACGACGCAGGCGAGCGGTTCGATGAGGGCCCCTGCGGCGAAGCTCATCTCGCCGATGGGGAACACGACGCCTTCGGGCGCCCGGACGTAGCGCGCGAACGCCCCCGGCGCGTTCACGCCCAGGACGGTGAGCGCGTGGCACTGGTTGAACTGGTTGCGCTGGCACTCGGGGCAGGTTCCGCAGGGGACGTTGGGGTCGGCGGTGACGCGGTCGCCGGGTTGGTACCGGGTGA
>CBDUCW010000003.1:0-23658 GCA_965365745.1 uncultured Trueperaceae bacterium | reverse complement strand
TGCCCAGCCCCTCGCCCTGGCTGGCGCCCTTCACCAGTCCGGCGATGTCGACGAACTCGACGGTCGTCGGCACGAGGGGCGGGCGGACGCCGTCCTTCACGTAGACGTCGGCCAAGGGGTCGAGGCGATCGTCGGGGACCGCGACCACGCCGATGTTCTTGTCGATCGTCGCGAAGGGGTAGTTGGCCGCCTCGACGCCGGCGCGGGTGATCGCGTTGAAGAGCGTGCTCTTCCCGACGTTGGGAAGGCCGACGATGCCGATTCCGAGCATGGGGACCTCTGGGGGGAGTGGAGATGAAAGCAGGATCGAAGTCGGGGCACGACGCGTCGCGCCCCGCTCCGAGCGACAAACTGGAGGAGTATAGCGCAGCCTCGAGAGCCGATCTGACGCGTCCGCGACGCGCAAAACCGAGCGCTCGAGGGGCTCGGGACGCGTGGTAGACTCCCGCCCATGACGGCTCCCGACGCCCCCTCCGATCGCCCGCGCCGCCCCGTCCGCCTCGGCCTGCTCGGCGCCGGAACGGTCGGCGGCGGCCTCGTCGAGCTCGCCGCCTCGCGCCCCGAACTCACCGTGTCGCGGGCCCTCGTGCGCGACCTCGACAAGCCGCGGCCGGTGCCGCACCCCGAGCGGGTGCTGACCACCGATCCCGACGAGGTGCTCGACGCCAGCGACGTGCTGGTCGAGGTGATGGGCGGGGTGACGCAGGCCGGCGATCTGATGCTGCGCGGTCTGGAGCGCGGCATGCGCGTGGTGACGGCGAACAAGGCCGTGCTGGCCGAGCGCTGGGACGAGTTCCGGCCCCACGCGGCGGCCGGGATGCTGTACTTCGAGGCGGCCGTGATGGCCGGCACGCCGGTCGTCGGCCCGCTGACCGGCGCGCTGCGCGGATCGCGCCCGCTCGAGCTGCACGCGATCCTGAACGGAACCTGCAACTACATCCTCGGCCAGCTCGAGCAGGGGGTCGCCTACGACGTCGCGCTCGCCGAGGCGCAGGCGCTCGGCTACGCGGAGGCCGACCCCACGCTGGACGTCGAGGGCTTCGACGCGGCCCACAAGCTGACCGTGCTCGGCCGGCTGGCCTTCGACCCCGACCTGCGTTGGGACGACGTCCGCAGCGCCACCCACGGCATCTCGCACCTCACCCCGGCGATCGTCCGCGAGGCGATGGAGGACGGCGGTCGCGTGCGGCTCGTCGGCAGCCTCGTCGCGGACGGCGGCGCCTGGCGCGCCACCGTGCGTCCGGTCTACCTGCCCAGCGATCACCTGCTCGCCGGCGACGCCTCGAGCCGCAACGGCCTCGTCTTCCGCGGCGACGCCGTGGGCGAGGTGTTCATCGCCGGCGCCGGTGCCGGCGGGATGCCGACCGCCAGCGCCGTGCTCGCCGACGCGCTGGCCGCCGCCGCGGGCCGGCCCGGTCCGGCCCCGCTCGAGACCGCCGCCCCGATCCCCGACCGCACGCCCGAGGACCTCGGCGAACTGCTCCGCAGCGGGTCGTGACCTCGCTCGAGGCCGCACCGCGCCTGCGCAGCACGCGGGCCGAGGGGGAGGACCCAGGCCCGAGCGTGCTCGCCGGCATCCTGAAGGGGCTCGCGCCCGACGGTGGGCTCTACGTGCCCGACCGCGTCCCCCCGCTGCCCGAGGGGTGGCGCGAGGCGTCCAGCCTCGGAGATCTCGGCGCGCGGGTCCTGCCGCGCTGGATCGACGACCTGCCCGCGGACCGGGTCGCCGCGATCGCCCGCGACGCGCTGGACTTCGACACGCCCGTCGTACCGCTGTCGGACGACCGGTTCGTGCTCGAGCTGTTCCACGGACCCACGCTCTCGTTCAAGGACGTCGGGGCCCGCACCATGGCGCGGCTGATGAACGCGGCGCTCGAGCGCCGCGACGGGCGCGCGCTGATCCTGGTGGCGACCTCGGGGGATACGGGCTCGGCCGTCGCCGACGGCTTCGCCGGCATGGAGCGCATCGAGGTCGTGCTGCTCTACCCCAAGGGGCGCGTCTCGGAGGTGCAGGAGCGCCAGTTGATCGTGGCGCGGCCCAACGTGCGGGCCTTCGCCGTCGAGGGCGCCTTCGACGACTGCCAGCGCATGGTCAAGGAGGCCTTCGTCGATCCGGCGCTGGCCGGGCTGCCGCTCTCGAGCGCCAACAGCATCAACATCGGCCGCCTGCTGCCGCAGGCGCTCTACTACGTGTGGGCGGCGATCCAGCTCGAGCGGGCGCACGGCATCGCCGCCCCCGGGCTGCGCGTCTGCGTGCCGTCGGGCAACCTGGGCAACCTCACCGGAGGCGTGCTGGCCGACCGCATGGGGCTGGGCGTCGGCCACTTCCTCGCCGCGCACAACGCGAACGACTTCTTCCCGGACTACCTCGCGGGTCGCCGCTCGGCCTTCGACTTCCCGTCGACGCGGGCGACCCATTCGAACGCGATGGACGTGGGCGCGCCGAGCAACTTCGAGCGCCTGCACGCGCTGCTCGGCGGCGAGCTCCCCACGCGGATCTGGGGCACGAGCGTCGACGACGCCGCCACGCTCGCCTCGATGCGACGTGCGTGGAACGACGACGGCTACCTCGCCTGCCCCCACACGGCCGTGGGGCTCGAGGGCGTGCGCCGATTCCGGGAGGCGACGGGCGATCGCGGACCCGCGCTCGTGCTCGCCACGGCGCACCCCGCGAAGTTCCCGTCGGTCGTCGCCGAGGCGCTCCCCGAGGTGGACCCACCGACCGCGCCCGAGCTCGAGGCGCTGCGCGATCGGCCGACCCACGTGCAGGACCTCGCACCGTCGCTCGCCGCCCTGCGCGAGGTCCTGCTCGCCTGACGCGCATGGGCGCAGCGCGGCGAACCGGCGCCGATTGCGTCGCGCGCTACGCCGCGCTCGGCACCCCCGGCGCCCTCGGGTGCGAGGGTTGCGGGCTTCGAGGCGGGCCGCGCGTGCTACCGTCTGCGGCAGGAGGTACGTGTGGCAGGCAAATTCGAACTCACGTCGAGCGATGGATCCTACGCGTTTCATTTGAAGGCGGGGAACGGGCAGGTGATCCTTCGCAGCCAGCCGTACCGCTCCAAGGGAGACGCGATCAAAGCCGTCTCGTCGGCCTCGCGGAACGGTCGCAATCCGGGGCGCTTCACGAAGAAGACCGGGTCCGACGGCTCCTTCTACTTCACCCTCGAGGCCCGCAACGGGCAGTTGATCGCCACCAGTCAGAGCTACGCCACGAGCGGGGGGCGCAACAACGGCATCCGCTCGGTGATGAAGCACGCGGGCGACGCGTCGTTGGTCGATCTGACCTAGCGGCGCGCGCAATCAGCGAACGGGGCGGACGGTGGGCTCGTCGTCGAGCGTGCCGTCCGGCGCGGCTTGGGTCGTGGTCGCGGTCGGGTTCCCGCTCTGGGCCTCGGTCCGGGCCGGTTCGGCCCGCTCGACGCGACCGTCGTCGAGCAACTTGAGGAGGTGGGCGTGCAGGCTTCGGCGCGCCAGCGTCGCGAGAGCGGGGTCGAGGTCGGGGTACACCGCGTCGAGCAGCGACGTCGGCGACCCGACGCCGGCCTCGGCGAGCGCCGCGACGATCTGCGCCTCGCGGGCGCGACGGTGGTCGATCACCTCGGCGATGCGGTGCCGCACGGCGGCGCGGCCGACGACCGCGCGCCCGTGCCCGGGGGCGAGGACCTCGGCACCGAGGTCGGCCACGGCCGCGAGGCTGTCGAGGTAGGCCGTCACGTCGCCGTCCGGCCAGCCGACGAAGACCGACGTCTCGGCGGCGAGCAGATCGCCCACCACGGCGACGGACGCCGCCTCGATCCAGAAGGCCAGGTGGCCGGGGCTGTGCCCCGGCGTCGCGAGCGCCAGCAGCTCCCGGTCGCCGGCGATCAGGCGGCGTCCGTGCTGCAGCGGCCGCACGGGCCCGTCGCCGGGCACGCGCTCGGCCTCGACGGGGTGCACGAGGACGGGCAGCTCCGGATCGAGACGGCGGAGTGCGGGCACGCCGCGGACGTGGTCGGCGTGCGTATGCGTGAGCAGGACCCCCTTGAGCGTGCGGACCCCGGCCGCCGCGAGGGCGCTCCGCACGGCGGCGACGACCGAGGCGTCGTCCGGGTCGAAGCCGGCGTCGATCCACCAAGCGACGCCCCCGTCCGCGACGATCCAGCTGTTCGTGTGGTCGTAGGGCGGTGGGGTTCGCCCCGCGAGGGGGACCCGCCACACCCCGGGGGCCACGGGTTGCGCCGGTCCGCTTACGTCGCTCATGCCCGGACCGCGGGCGTCATGGGCGTGCCTCGGCCTCGCGAAGCCAGGCCAGCGCGGCGTCGAGGGCGTCGCTCGCCGGAACCGGCACATCGGGCAGCACGCCACGCCCTTCCCAGGTCGGTGCGCCGATGGGCGCCAGCACGCCGGTCGCGATCCACGCCTGGGACCCGTCGCGAAGGCAGAAGGGGAGCACCGCTTCGACGTTTCCGGCCGAGCGCTCGCCGACGATCGTCGCGCGCCCCCGCTGCTGCAGGGCGCCGGCCAGCCCTTCGGCGGCGCTGTTGACGCCGCCGTCGATCAGCACCGCCAGCGGAGCGTCGGTGGCCGGCACCCCGAGGGCCGGATAGGGGATCGGCAGCGTCCAGTTGGTCAGCGCTCTCCACAGCAGCCCCCGCGTGAACACGCCGGCGACCTGCATCATCGTCACGAGTCGGCCGCCGGGGTTGCCGCGCAGATCGAGCACGAAGGCCCGCGCCCCCTGCCGTTCGAGCCCCTCGACCGCTCGCCGCACGTCGGCCGCGACGCCGCCGCCCACGAGCAGGGGCACGGCGACATAGCCGACGTCGCCCTCGAGGAGCTCGCGCCGCACGCCCGACGGCGCTGGGGAGCCGTCGCCCGCCTGACCGAACACCCCGAGGCAGGGGAGGTCGCCGAACTCGCGGCGCATCGCTTCGACGCGATCGGGCGGCACGAAGATCGAGTGGTCGTCGGCGAGCTCGTCGTACATCGCCTCGATGGCCCGGTAGAAGCCGGCAGGGTCGTCGGCGGCGAGGGCCTGGGGCCGGTAGGTCGCGCGCGCCGCGTCCCAGTCGACGGGGCGGTCGTCGAGGTTCCAGTAGCGCTGCTCGACGAGCCGCCAGGCGGCGTCGAAGCGGTCGGCCGCGTCGGGCACCGGTTGGGCCCGTGCGCTCGTGGCGACGATGCCGGCCGCGACCACGACGGCCGCGACGACGAGGAGCAGCCACCCGGGCCGCCGCCCGACGGGCCGGCTCCGCACGAGGCCCGCGCGCGAGGGTCCGGTCAACCGCCGACGGCCGCGGGGGCGTCGGCGCCGGCCTCGAGCTCCGCCGCCAGCTCGCGCAGCGTGTCGACGTCGACCGCGGCGCTCTGGGCGCCGATCGCGCGGGTATTGAGGCCGCCGGCGACGTTGGCCAGCCGGGCCGCCTCGAGCGGTTCCGAGCCGGCCATGATCGCGTGGGCGAAGGCCGCGGTGTAGTAGTCGCCGGCACCGGTGGAGTCCACCACGTCGTCGATGTCCATCGCCTCGACGAGCTCGGTGGTTTCGGGGGTGACCACGATCGAGCCCATCTCGCCGACCTTGACGATCAAGCGGTCGAGGCCGTGCCGGGCGACTCGATCGAGACGGTGGACCGCATCGTGGCGATCGTCGGTCGAGGCCGTGCCGGGCGAGGTCGGTCACCGCGTCGCTGATGTTGGACTCGTCGGTCAGCGCGAAGAGCTCCTTCTCGTTCATCAGCACGTAGTCGACGTCGTGGATCAGGTCGATCAGCCGGTGCCCGAGCGCCTGGACCGCGCCCGACCCCATGTCGATGAAGATCGGGATGCCGTTCGCCCGTGCGGTGTCGAGCACGTCGATGGCGTACTCGCGCTGCTTGCCGCCGACGAGGCTGTAGGCGCTCATCACCACGGCGTCGACCGACGTCACGTCGGTCGTCTCGAGCGCGGAGGCGTCGAGGTACCGCGAGGCGCCCAGCGCCGAGATCATCGTGCGTTGGGTGTCGGGCGTGATCAAGATCGTGACGCTGCTCGTCTGCCGTTCGTCGTCGATCTGCAGGAGATCGGTCGACACGCCGGCCTCGCGCAGATTGCGGAGCGCGAGTTCGGCGAAGGGCCCGTTGCCCACGCGCGTCGCGATGCGCACGTCGTCGCCCAGGCGCGCGAGCACCGTGGCGATGGTGCCGCCCGCGCCGCCGGGCTGCATGACGGCACGCGTCGCGGTCCGTTCTCCGCCGGCGTCGGGCAGGGCGGGAACGAAGTACATTTGGTCGACCGTGGCGTCGCCGACCACGAGAAAGGTGCACATCAGGGAATCTCCCGGAGGTGGAGCGAGGGCGGGGATTGGGGTGAAGCCTCCCCACTATACGCCAGGCGGTCGGACCGCCCGAGGGACGTGGCAACGTAGCCGTGGGGATCGAGCTTCGTCCGACGGGCGCGTGCATTCGGCACGCGGATCGCGGGCTAGAGCTCGGCGGTCGGCACGGCGACGCCCGCATCGACGAGCGCGGCGAGCAGGTGCCGCATCTGCGCCAGATCGAGCGCCTCGGCGCGCACGCGCCGGTCGATGCCGAGGGCCTCGAGCGCACGGTTCGTCGCCGCGCGGTTCACCCCGGCCATCTGCAGGTTCTTCGCCAGCGTCTTGCGGCGATGCCGGAAGCCCGCCTCGATCAGACCGAGCAGATGGGGGTCGACTCGCACCTCGGCGAAGGGACGGATGCGTACGACGCTCGACGTGACCTTGGGGGCGGGCTCGAAGCAGCCCGGGGCCACGTGGCGGACGATCTCGGCCTCGCCGAAGATCGCGAGGCGCAGCGTGAGCGCGCCGTACGCCGGGTCGCCGGCGCCGGCCGTCATCCGCTCGGCGACCTCGCGCTGGACCAGGAACACCAGCCGCTCGAAGGTCCGCGCGGCCAGGGCACGCATCACCACCGGCGTGGCGACGTTGTAGGGCAGGTTCGCGACGAACTTCGCGCGCTGCGGCAGGACTCCGAAGTCGTAGTCGAGGGCATCGGCCGCCACGACCTCCACGTTGGCGAGCCCCTGCAGCGTGAAGGCGAGGACGGGCAGCAGCCGCTCGTCGAGTTCGAGCGACCGCACGGCCCCCGCGCGGGCGGCCAGCTCGCGGGTCAGCACGCCGAGCCCCGGACCCACCTCGAGCACGGTGTCGGCGGGGCCGAGCTCGGCCGCGGCGACGATCGCTTCGAGCGCGCTGCGGTCGACGAGGAAGTTCTGCCCGAAGCGCTTGTCGGCGCGCAGCCCAAAGCGATCAAGCACCGCGGCCACGGCGCCGCGGTGGGTCAGATCCTCGGGGGGGCGGTCGGCTCCGTCGATCAGCCGATGTTCTCGCCGATGAGCTCGTTGAGCTCCCGGCTGGCGGCCGACAGCGAGGTGTCCTTGACGACCGCGAGCTCCGAGGCGAGCATCGCCTTCGCCGTCTCGAGCACTTCGCGCTCGGTGGCGGCGAGGCCCTTCTCGACGTCGCGCTGCGCCAGCACGCCGATCAGCCGGGCGAGTTCGTAGGCGCTCCCGCCGGCGAGGATCTCCTGCTCGGCGCGGTAACGGGGCGGCCACTGGTTGGGCAACGACAGGTCGGCCTTGACCAGCGCGTCCTTGATCTGATCGACTTCGTCGGCTCCGATGGTGTGCCGCAGACCGACGTCTTGCCCCTTCTTGAGCGGAACCAGCACTTCCATGTCGCCCCGCACGAACACGATCTTGAGGTATTCCTGCGTTTCGCCGAGGACGCTGCGCGTGGTGGTCTCCTCCACGACGCCCGCGCCCTGCGACGGGTACACGACTTGATCGCCTACTTGAAAGGTCACGGGCATCCTCCGGTCGCAAGCCTATCACGCGACTTGCGCGGGCGATCTGCGTCCTGCACGGGGCTGCGCCAGAGCCACGGCGAGCGCCCGCGCGGAAGCGCGGGCGCAGGTGGGCGTCGAGCTGCGGCTCGGCTCAGAGCAGCGTGGCCTGCAGATCGATCGGCGTGGCGGCCAAGGCCTTCGACACGGGGCAACCGCCCTTCGCCTCGGCGGCCTTCTCCTGGAAGGCGGCGTCGTCGATCCCCGGGACCTCCGCCTCGCAGACCAGCTCGATGCCGGTTATGGCGGCGGCGCCGTCCTTCGTCCCGAGCGTGACGTGGGCCGTGGTGGCGACACGGGTGGGGGTGTGCCCGGCCTTGGCCAGGATGTTCGACAGCGCCATGCTGAAGCAGGCGGCGTGCGCAGCGGCGATCAGCTCCTCGGGGTTCGTCCCCTCGCCCTCCTCGAAGCGGCTCGGAAACGAGTACGAACCCGTGAAGACGTCGTCGCCCACGGTGAGGCTTCCGGATCCGGAGGGGAGATCGCCGGTCCATTCGGCGCGGGAAGTGCGGGTCGGCATGGGTGCATCCTTTCGTGAGGGACGAACAAGGGGAAATGACTGGCGCGCGGGAGCGCACCTCTGCACCGACGGTACCGGCCCACCCGGCCCCGACACGTGGCGCGACGCGACAGTCCCGCGCGCCGCGCGCGCCGGGCAGGGCCCTCGTGCGCCGCCTGCCGGCGCAGGGATCAGGAGACCGTCGAACCCACCCGCGGGGCTTCGACGCCCTCGACCGAGCGGAACTGCACGGTGTACAGGTCGGCGTAGAGGCCGCCCTGGGCCAGCAGCGCCTCGTGGCTGCCGCGCTCCACGATCCGCCCCTCGTCGAGCACCAGGATGCGGTCGGCGCCGAGGACCGTCGACAGGCGGTGCGCGATGACGAAGGTCGTGCGCCCCTCCATGAGGCGGTCGAGGGCGGCCTGGACCAGCGCCTCGGACTCGCTGTCGAGGCTGCTCGTGGCCTCGTCGAGGATGAGGATGCGCGGATCCTTGAGCAGCGCCCGGGCGATCGCGACGCGCTGCCGTTGCCCGCCCGACAGCTTCACCCCGCGCTCGCCGACCACGGTTCCGTAGCCGTCCGGGAACGAGGCGATGAAGTCGTGCGCGTTGGCCGCGCGAGCGGCGGCCTCGACCTCGGCGTCGCCGGCCTCGGGCCGCCCGTAGCGCAGGTTCTCGCGGATCGTCCCCGAGAACAGCTGCGTTTCCTGCGGCACGATGCCGATGTGGTGCCGCAGCGTGCGCAGCTCGAGGTCGCGCAGGTCGTGACCGTCGAGGGTGATGCGCCCTGCCGTCGGATCGTAGAAGCGGGGGATCAGCGTGACCAGCGTGCTCTTGCCGGCGCCGGAGGGGCCCACCAGCGCGATGACCTGCCCGGGATCGGCCGCGAGGTCGATGCCGCGCAGCACGAGCTCGTCGCCGCGGTCGCCGTACCGGAAGTCGACGTTCTCGAAGCGCACCGCTCCGCGCGCCTGCTCGAGCGCGACCGGAGCCGCGGGCTCGGGCATGTCGCTCGCCGTGTCGAGCAGGTCGAAGATGCGACGCGTGGCGCCGATCGCCTCCTGCACCTGGCTGTACAGGCCGGTGAACGTGCCGATCGCGCCGGCCACGCTGACCGTGAAGAACAGGAACGCGAGCAGGTCGCCGGGCGGCAGCGTGCCGCCGAGCACGAGCTGCGACCCGTACCAGAGCACCAGGCCGATGCCGATGAAGCTCGCCATGATGATGCTCGGCACGAACATCGCCCGCACGCGTGCCCGCCGCAGCGCGGTCTGGTAGGAGCGGTCGATCCGCTCGCCGTAGCGGGCGCGCTCGACGTCTTCGGCCGTGAAGGTCTTGACCACGCGGATGTTCGCGATCGCCTCGTCGGCGTCGGCGTTGGCGTCGGCCAGGGCGTCCTGGAAGTCGCGGCTGATGTCGCGCAAGCGCCGGCCGAAGAACGCGCCGGAGAGGACCACGGCCGGCACCACGGCGAGCATCACCAGCGCCAGCCGCCAGTCGAGCACGAACAGGATGGCGACGCCGCCGACGAGGACCAACCCTTGGTTCACGAACTGCGCCAGGGCTTGCGACACCACGGCCTGCAGCGTCGACACGTCGCTGGTGAGGCGCGACGTGATCTCGCCCACCTTGCGGCTCTCGAAGAAGCGGATCGAAAGGCCGAGCAGGTGCGCGTACAGCGCCTTGCGGAGATCGGCGACCACGCCCTCGCCCACGAGCCCGAGGAAGTAGACGCGCACGTAGTTGAACAGCGCCTGGCCCACGAAGATGCCGAGCAGGACGCCGCCGAGCACGTTGAGCTGGGAGCGGGTCGCGGGAGCCGCCCCTTCGATCGCGCTGCCGCCCATCGCCGCGTTGAAGCCGCCTTCGAAGGCGACGTTGAACAGCCGCGCCACGATCAGCGGAAACGCGAGGAAGAACAGGCTGGCGATGCCGGTGGCCACGATGCCGGTGACCAGCGCGCCCGTGTAGGGGCCCACGAACGAGGTCAGCCGCCGGAGCTGACCGAGCTCGAGCCGTCCCGAGCCGGACCCGTCCTCGTCGCCGTGGCCGCCCGGACGCGCGCGGGCAGCGGCGCGGGCGGAGCGGGAAGGGCGACGAAACATGGAGGAAGTCTACTCGCGTGCCCCCGGTGCCAAGGCCGCGCGGGCGACCGCCTCCGGGGGCGTCGGGCACGAGGCGGTAGACTCCCCCCAACCCCGATCGCCACGCGCTCGTCCTCCGCGCCGGCGGTCCGCCCGGTCGCTGCGGCGGTCTCTCCAGCCGCCCCGACCCGCCCGGCCGCCGCCGCAGGCGTTCCTCCGAGGAGCCGCATGCCCGACACGTCGCCCGAAGCATCCGCCGGCCCCGCCCCCACGCCGCTGTGGACGCCCGACCCCGAGCGCGCGGACCGAGCGGCGATGACCCGCTTCCGTCGCGCCGCGGCCGCCGAGCTCGGTCGCGAGCTGCCCGACTACGACGCTCTGCACGCGTGGTCCGTGGGCGACCCCAACGCCTTCTGGCGCTTCTACGCGCGCTGGAGCGGGCTGCCGATCCGAGGGATCCCCGAGCGGGTGCTGTCCGACGATCCGATGCCCGAGACGCGGTGGTTCGAGGGCGCGACGGTCAACTACGCCGAGGCGCTGCTGTTTCCGCGCGGCCTCGAGGACGCCGATGCGCCGGCCATCCTCAGCACGATCGAGGGCGGCGACCGGCGCGCGGTGTCCTGGCGCGAACTGCGCGACGACGTGGCCCGAGCGCGGGCGGCGCTGGTGCGGAGCGGCGTGGGGCGCGGCGACCGCGTGGCGGCGCTCGCCGCCAACACCCCCGAATCCGTTGTGCTGCTGCTCGCCTGCGCCTCGCTGGGCGCCGTGTTCGCCTCGGCCAGCCCCGACTTCGGCGCCGACGCCGCCACCGCCCGCTTGGGGCAGATCGAGCCGAGCCTGATCTTCGCGACGCCGGCGTACCGCTACGGCGGCAAGCGCTTCGAGACGCGCGAGACGGTTCGAGCGCTGGCGGCCGCCTGCGGCGACGTCGAGGTCGTGCTGCTTCCGTACCCCGGCATCGACGCTCCGCGTGCGATCGAGGGCGTCCGGACGACGTCGTGGGGCGCCTGGACCGCTGCGGATGACGCGGCGCCCGCCCTCGCCTTCGCCGACCTTCCGTTCGACCATCCGCTCTACGTGCTCTTCAGCTCCGGAACGACGGGCTTGCCCAAGGCCATCGTGCACCGCGCCGGGGGCGCGCTGCTCACGCATGCCAAGGAGCAGCAGCTGCACGGCGACATCCGCCCCGGCGACCGCGTCTTCTACTTCACGACCTGCGGCTGGATGATGTGGAACTGGCTCGTCGGCGCGCTCGCCCAGGCTGCGACGATCGTGTTGTACGACGGCAACCCGGGGTGGCCCGACCTGGGTGCGTTGTGGCGCATGGCCGACGCCACCGAGACGACCTTCTTCGGCACGTCGGCGCGGTTCCTGCACGCGCTCGACGCCGCCGGCGTCGAGCCGCACGACGAGGCCGACCTGCGCCGCCTGCGCACGGTCGCCTCGACCGGGAGCCCCCTCAGCCCGGCGGGCTTCCGCTACGTCTACGACAAGGTGGCCGCCGACGTGCACCTGGCCTCGATCTCGGGCGGCACCGACATCGTCAGCTGCTTCATGCTCGGCGTGCCCACCCTGCCGGTCTACGCCGGCGAGATCCAGCGCCCCGGCCTCGGGGTCGATCTCGCGGTCTACGACGACGGCGGACGACCGGTCGAGGGCGAACCCGGTGAGCTGGTCTGCCGCCAGCCGCTGCCGTGCATGCCGCTGCGCTTCTGGAACGATCCCGAGGGGCAGCGCTACCGAGCGGCCTACTTCTCGGACTTCGAGGGCGTGTGGCGCCACGGCGACCTGATCGAGCGCACGCCGACGGGCGGGATCGTCGTCTACGGGCGCAGCGATGCCACGCTGAATCCCGGGGGGGTGCGCATCGGCACCGCCGAGATCTACCGGCCGCTCGAGCACGTCGGCGCCGTCGTCGAGGCCGCCGCGGTCGGGCGGCGCGAGGACGGCGACGAGTCGATCTGGTTGCTCGTCGTGCTGCGCGAGGGGCGGGCGCTCGACGAGGCGCTCGAGGCCGAGATCCGATCGACGATCCGGTCGGCGGCGTCGCCGCGGCACGTGCCGGCCCGCATCCTCGCCGTGCCGGCGCTGCCGCGCACGCGGAGCGGCAAGATCACCGAGATCGCCGTTGCGAAGCTCGTCAACGGTCGGGAGGTCCCGAACCGCTCGGTGATGGCGAACCCCGAGGCGCTCGACGGCATCGCCGAGGCGCTCGCGCGAGAGGGCATCGCGCCCGAGTGAGGGCCGGCGCCCGATCGTGCCGCGCGCCGGTCCTCGACCGGGACGCGCGCGTCAACCAGAGAACCGACGCGGGGCGCCGCGTCGGCGACGCTGCAGACGAGATGAACGCGACCGCAACGCCTCCGCGGCGAGCGCCCGGCGCCCGGCGGAGCCCCGCACGGCCCTCGCGCCGGCCGGCACCGGCCCGGATCGCGACCGCCGCGGCCCGAGCCGTCGGCCTCGCGGCCGTGCTGCTCGCGGTGTGGCTCGGCGCGGCCGCGGCCCAGGCGCAGACCGGCGGAACCGCCGCGTCGTCCCCGCACGACCGCATCGAGCGCGACACCGACGTACCGCCACTCCCGTTCGCCGACAACCCCGACCCCGCGCTGTGCGGGATCCCGCAACCGGTCGGGCCGAGCGAGGCGGCGGCCCGCGTGACGGGGTGGTACGACGGCGCCCTGGTCATGGATCCGGTGCTGGTCTACGACAGCCACCTGCGACGGTCGGTCGTCGGATCGATCCCCGACGGCCATGCGGTGGAGCTGGTGTTGTTCCAGGCGAATCCGGAGCTCGACTACTTCCTCGTCAAGGCCGAGGTGGAGGAGGACGGCGAGCTTCGGCGGGTCGAGGGGTGGCTCCCCGCGCCCTTCGTCGCGCGGTCGGGCTCGGCAGCGGCGCCGGACGACGGAAGCGACTGACGGCGGGTCGGTACGATGGGCTGCCGGCCGCGGCCGCGGCCTCGGACCCGCCGACGGCGATGCCCCGGCCCGGCGACCCGCGCCCAAGGCGCGCCAACGCCCGCCAACGCCCGCCGACGCCCGCCGACGCCCGCCGACGCCCGCCAACGCCCGCACCCCGTGTTCGCGCCGCGCGTTCGTGCTCTGCCGTCGCGCCGCGCCCTCGCGCCCCGACGCCGGAAGGGACCTCCGCACGTGACCTCGAACCTGCCCTGGTGGAAGCGCAGCGTCGTCTACCAGATCTATCCCCGGAGCTTCCACGACAGCGACGGTGACGGGATCGGCGACCTCCGCGGCATCCACGAGAAGCTCGATCACCTGGCCGATCTCGGCGTGGACGTGCTGTGGCTCAGCCCGATCTTCGACTCGCCGATGGACGACAACGGCTACGACATCCGGGACTACCGGGCGATCGACGCCGACTTCGGCACCCTGGACGACCTCGACGCGCTGCTCGAAGCGACGCACGAGCGCGGCATGCGCCTGATCCTGGATCTCGTCGTCAACCACACCTCCGACGAGCACGCCTGGTTCGAGTCGTCGCGCTCGAGCCACGACGACCCGAAGCGCGACTGGTACATCTGGCGGCCTCCGGGCCCCGACGGCGGCCCGCCCAACAACTGGGCCTCCTTCTTCGGAGGCAGCGCGTGGGAGTTCGACGATCGTACCGGCGAATACTTCCTCCACCTCTTCTCGCGCAAGCAGCCCGATCTCAACTGGGAGAACCCGGCCGTGCGGGACGCGGTGGTCGACCTGACCACGTGGTGGCTCGACCGCGGCGTCGACGGGTTCCGGCTCGATGCGATCAACCTCATCGCCAAGCCCGACGGCCTCCCCGACGCCGAGGTGATCGCGCCCGAGCGCGCCTACCAGGTGCCCTTCGTCGCCTTCAACGGGCCCAATCTGCTGCCGTACCTGCGCGAGCTGCGCAGCCGTGCCTTCGCCGGGCGCGAGGTGCTTACCGTGGGGGAGACGGCGATGGTGGAGGCGCCGTACGGGCTCGAGCTGACGCACGCCCGCACCGGCGGCCTCGGCATGGTGCACCAGTTCGAATTCACCGAGCTCGACAAGGACCGGAGCAGCGTGGCGCCGCGGTGGGTGCACAAACCGCTCGATCTGGCGGCGTTCAAGCGCGTCTTCGCCCGGTGGCAGCGCACGCTCGAGCCGGACGGGTGGAACGCGAACTTCCTGTCGAACCACGACCTCCCGCGCCCGGTGTCGCGGTACGGCGACGACGGCGCCCACCGGCGCGAGTCCGCGAAGCTCCTGGCCACCCTCGTGCTGCTGCTGAAGGGGACGCCGTTCCTCTACCAGGGCGACGAGCTCGGCATGACCAACGTCGCCTTCCCGTCGATCGACGACTACCGCGACGTCGAGACCCTCCAGGCCTTCGAGGAGTACACCGACCTGGGCGTCGCGCCCGCGGAGGTGATGCGCTGGATCCACGCCCGCAGCCGCGACAACGCGCGCACGCCGGTGCAGTGGAGCGGGGGCCCGAACGCCGGCTTCACGACGGGCACCCCGTGGATCCCCGTCAACCCCAACTACACCGAGATCCACGCCGCGGCCCAACGCGCCGACCCCGCCTCGGTGCTCGCCTACCACCGGGCGTTGATCGCGCTCCGCGCGGCCACGCCGGCGGCGATCGAGGGACGCTTCGAGCTGCTGCTTCCGGACCACGACCGGCTCTTCGTCTTCACGCGGACGAGCGACGACGATCGCCTGCTCGTGGCGCTGAACTTCTCGGGCGAGCCTACCGAGGTCCCCATGCCGGCGCCGTTCGCCGCGCGCGACGGCGAGCTTCTGCTGGCGAACTACCACGATGCCGCCGGCGGACCGCTCGCCGGCCTCGAGCTGCGCCCGTGGGAGGCGCGGGTGCTCCGGGTGCCGCTGACCTAGGGGAGGTCGCTGGCCGCGGCCCGGGTCCCGCACGCGAAAGCCCGATGCCCGGCCGCGCTTCGCTCCATCGGCGTGCGACCTCCGGCGCGACGACCCCACGAGAATCGCCCCGGCGCCGAGCTCGTCGAGACGAGCGGCGCCGGGGCGGCCGGCACGGAGGGTTTCTGCGGGTCAGCCCTTGACGGCCCCCGCGGTGAGGCCCTCGACGATCCGGTTCTGGAAGACCAGCACCAGCACGACGAGCGGCACCGTCACGACGAGCGCCGCGGCCATCTTCTCGCCGACGGGCTCCTGCCGGGCGATCTGCCCCGACAGCTGCGCGATCGCCACGGGCACCGTTTGGGCGGCCGGATCCGTGGCGGTGAAGGTGAGCGCGAACAAGTACTCGTTCCAGGCGTTGATGAACGCCAGCAGACCGGTCGTCACCAGCGCGGGCGCGGTGAGCGGCAGCAGGATCTGCACGAAGGTCTGCATGAAGGTCGCTCCGTCGACCTGGGCCGCCTGCAACAGCGACACCGGCAACCCTCGGAAGAACGCGGTGAGCACCCACACCGTGAACGGCAGCGTGAAGATCATGTACGACAAGATCAGCGACACCGTCGTCGGCAGGTTGAGGAAGCGGATCACGGCGAACAGGCCGGCGAGCACCGCCACCTGCGGGAACATGGTCATCGCGAGGATGACGTACAGCGTCGGGCTCTTGCCCCGGAACCGCATCTTGCCGAGCGCGAAGCCCGCGAAGCTGCCGAACACGAGGCTCAGGATCGTGGCCGCGGAGGCGACGACCACCGAGTTGAGAAGGCCGCGCAGGAAGTCGCCGTTCTGGAACACGGCCCGGTAGTTGATCCAGGTGATGCTCTCGGGCCACAGCGTCGCCGGCGTGGCGATGAGCTCGGTCTGGCTCTTGAGCGACGAAATCAGCGCCCAGTAGAACGGGAACATCAAGTAGATGAACATGACGACGATCAGCAGGTAGAAGCCGATTCGTCCGAGGACCCGACTCGTCTGCTTATTCATCGCTGGTCACTCCAAGGATGCGGATGTAGGCGATGGCGAAGATGAACAAGATGATGAAGATGATCACCGAGGCGGCCGACGACAAACCGACGTCTCGGTTTGCGACCAGCGCATCCTGCGTGAACGACGCCATCGAGAAGCGACGCTCGCCGAACACGACCTGGAACAGGTCGAAGACGCGAAGCGCATCGAGCGTGCGGAAGATCAGCGCCACGCCGAGGGTCGGCGCGAGCAGCGGAAGCGTGATGCTGAAGAACTGACGGACCTTGGACGCCCCGTCGACTTCGGCCGCCTCGTAGAGCTCGCTGGGGATGGTCGCCAGACCGGCGAGCAGCAGGAGCGCCATGAACGGCGTCGTCTTCCAGATGTCGACCATCGCGATCGAGGGGATCTGCAGCGCTTGGGTCGTGAGGAAGGCGACGGGTTCGGAGGGTTCGATCCAGCCGAGCCGGTCGAACACGGCGTTGAAGAAGCCGTACCGCGTCGACGCGAACATCCACTCCCAGATGAGCGCCGAGACGACCGTGATGATCGCCCACGGCACGAGCATCGCCGTGCGCATCAGGTTCCGGCCGACGAACTTCGCCTGCAGGGCGAGCGCGATGATCAGCCCGAGCAGGGTCTCGAAGAACACCGTGATGACCGTAAACCCGACCGTGTCGATGATCGATTTGATGAACGCCGCGTTGGTGGCGCCAAGAACATACGTGTTGCCGAACAGGTTGAAGGTCGACACCGAGTTGAACGGCCGCGACCCCTCTTGATCCCGGTTGAAGGTGCGGATGTAGACCCGTGGGTTCGCGTCTTCGGGGACGCGTTGCAGGGTGAAGCTCAGCAGATTGCTGTAGTTCTGGGCGCCCACGTACTCGGTGGGCTGGCTGCTGGCGAAGCGGGCATTCGTGAAGCTCGAGACGACGACGCTACCGAGCGGGTAGATCGCGATGACGAACAGGACCAGCAGCGAAGGGAACAGCAGCAACCATGCGGTGCGCTCCTCCTGTTGGGCCAGGTCCGACACGCCCGAGGACGGTTTCGAGGCAGCTTGCGTGGGGGCTTGAGCCACCGATCACCTCCGGGGAATGGGAGCGGGCGCAGGCGTCACGAGCCAGGAGCGGCGCGCAACGGCGGCGGGGGCGCGGCGCGGGACGGCTGCGAGTCTTTGCGGTGCGCGCAGTGTACCTGACGGTGGGGTCGGGGATGCCGACATCGTGTCCTGGGCTGCAGTCGCCGCTCGGGGACGCACGCGCGGCCTCGACGGCCGCCCCTGGAGACGCGCCCCTTCGCTGCATGCCGGCAGCAAGCCGGTGCATGCCGATGCATCCGAATGCACAACGATCCACGACGAAACGCAGGCCCGGAGATCCGGGCCTGCGTTCGTGCCGATCTCGAACGAGATCGAGCGGTCTAGGGAGGGAGGTTCCTCAGGGGTTGCCGGTCGGAAGCTCCGGGTGCAGCTCTTGGAGGTCGAGCTCCAGGAGCGCCATGGCGGTCTCGGCGTCGCTCTCACCGGTGAGCACGGAGTGCACGGCGGTGTAGAAGAGGCGCGAGGTCTCGTTGTAGTCGGGCGCCGTCACCGTGGACGGACGCGCGACCGCGTTCTGGAACACCGGCAGGAGGTTGTTGAACCACGCCACGTTCGAGGCGAGCAGTTCGGGAGCCTCGTAGACGGCTTCCACGGTCGGCAGCAGCGAGCGCTCGAGCGCCGTGCGGAGCTGCATGTCGTAGGTCGTCATGTAGCGGACCCAGTCGGCCGACACTTCGGTGTTGGTCGCGTACTTGCTGACCGCGAGCTGCCAACCGCCGAGGGTGGCGGCCGGGGCGGCGCCGGCGGCGTCGGCCGCGGGCAGCGTCGTCACGTCGAACAGTCCGGCGATGTCGCTGTCATCGGCCTGGCCGAGGCTGTAGGCGTAGGGCCAGTTGCGCATGAAGGCGGCGTTGCCGGCCTGCCACATGTTGCGCGCGTCTTCCTCCTGGAAGCCGGTGATGCCAGGCGGGCTGATGGTGCCGACCCAGCTGGCGGCGGTCTCGAGCGCATTGATCGCGTTCTCGTTGTTGATCGTGATCGTGCCGTCGGGCTCGATGATCTGCCCGCCGTTGGACGAGTTGACCCACTCGAGGGCGTCACAGGTGAGCCCTTCGTAGGCGTTGCCCTGCCAGGTGAAGCCCCAGAAGTCGGGGTTCCCGGCGGCGCGCTCGCCGTCCTGGATCGTCTGGGCCATCGACTCGAGCTCGCTCCACGTGGTGGGCGGGCCGTCGAAGCCGTACTTGTCCAGGAGGTCCTGGCGGTAGTAGAGCAGGCCGGCGTCCGTGAAGTACGGCATGCCGACGAGGGCGCCGTTCACGGTGTTGTTCTCGACGATGGCAGCGAAGTGCTGCTCCGAGAGCTCGGCGAGCTCGGGGAACTGGTTCAGGTCGACCAAGTGCTCCGACAGGTCGCCGGGCCAGATGACGTCGATGTCGAACACGTCGACTTCGTCGCTCTGGGTCTGGAAGAACTGCAGGTACAGGCCGAAGCGGTCCGTGGCGCTCTCGGGACCCGCGAGGATCTCGATCGTGACGTTGTACTCCTCGCCACCGATCGTGTGCGGGTTGTTGGCCATGTACTCGTCAGCGACGGTGCGGAGGAAGTCCACATCGTCGGCGCGGTTGCCCGTCATGTGCGTGACCGTGACATCGGTCTGCGCAAAGGCAAGCCCCGCGGCGAGCACGAGAGCGAAGATCAGTTTCTTCATCTTTCACCTCTTTCGGAATTTTCAAGCGACTCGCGCGCGCCGCCTTGAGGCACGTCCGCTGTGAATCTGCGGCGCTCGGCTCGGGTCGGCAGCGAAACCAACGGCTTCGGTTGCTCGATACCCAAGCGCGAACTCGCTCGGCAGGTGCCCCCATCCGACGGTCAAGGGAGAGGAGCGCTACGCGTCGGTTGAATGATTCGAGGGTAGCAGGACGGGGGGGCCATTGCAAGGCGCAATTCGCGTCGCAGACGGGCACGCGCCGGTCGTCTCGGCGGCGGAGGAAGGTTCGACGGATCCGCCCCCGGGCTCCGGCCCCGAACGACACGGATTCGGCCCCCCCGGAGCCCCGCGATCGCCGACCCCGCGTCGCGGGCGTTCGGGCGCGGATCGCGCTCCCACCCCCGGACCCACGGACGCCCCCGAGGAGGCGCGAACGGCGACCCGGTACGGGGCCTCGACGGCACCGATTCGGAGACGCGCTCAGACCAGGCTGCGGCCGAGCAGTCCGGTGACCAGCTGCTGGAAGTCGATCTCCTGGAAGGGCTTCACCAGAACTTCGGCCTGGGGCCGCCGCAGACGAGCGAACCAACCGTCGTCGTCGCCGTCGGCGAGCACGACGATGGGGAGGTGCTTGAAGCCGGACACGCCCCGCAAGTCGCGCACCAGGTCCCAGACGTCGGGCACCGCGCCGTCGATGACGATGGCGTTCGGTCGGCGGCGCCGCGCCCACTCGAGCGCCTCGCTCGCATCGCAGGTCGCCGCCCGCAAGCGCGCCCGCTCGAGCGCCAGCGCGACCAGACCGCGCATGCCGTCGCTGGGCGACACCGTGAGCACGAGCGGCTCGTGGACGTCGAAGGGTTGCTCCTCGAGCACGCCGAGGTCGAGCAGTTCGTGGAGGATCCGGTACACGCGTCGCGCGGGCACGTCGAGCTCTGCGGCGACGCTGCGCGACGTCCGCTTGCCGTCCACGTGGCCGAGCACCTCCCAGGCGCCGGCGGGCATCGCGACCTTGGTCGGATCGCCGGCGCGTCGCAGCACCGAGTCGGGGCCGACCTGTTCGCCCTCGTCGCCGAAGTCGGTGGCCACGCGCATGAGCAGCGCCATGGCGTCCAGCGCATGGTCGGTCGGCACCTGCGACGCGAAGGGGCTGCGCTCGGCGAAGGCGAACTCGCCGTCGGCCCACGCGATCACCGCGCCAACGGTCTCGGTCGCCTGCCACTCGATCGCCGCGCGCAGGTCGTCCTCGTCCACCCAGCCGCGGGCCACGGCCTGCACGCCGAGCGGCGTGCCGGCGTTCTCGCGCGCCTGGTCCATCAGCAGCTCCTGGACTTCGCGCGCCGTGAGCACGTCCATGCGGACGAGGATCTCGCCGAGGTGCGGGCCGGGCGACACGTGCGCGGTCTGCAAGCGCCCCCGGTCGAAGTACGCGCGGGCACGGTTGAGCCCATCGACGACCGTGAGGATCCCGGACTTCTGTCCGGTGACGATCGTCTGGAAGACGTCGGAGAGCGGGATGTCGCGCAGGCGGCCTTCGATCATGGCTGTCGGGATCGTACGTCAGGCGTCCGAGGCCGGACTGCCGAATAGCTCTCCCTGGCCGTCGCGCGGCGGCTCGTAGCCCATGTGCTCGTACGCCCGGGCGGTGGCCACGCGTCCGCGCGGCGTGCGGTGCAGCAGGCCGCGCTGGATCAAGAAGGGCTCGTAGACCTCCTCGAGCGTGGCACGATCCTCGCCCACCGAGGTGGCGAGCGTGTCGATGCCCACCGGACCACCGGCGAAGGTCTCGACGATGGTGCGCAGGATCGTGCGGTCCCGCCGGTCGAGCCCGAGCCGGTCGATCCCCTGCTCGTCGAGCGCGGAGCGGGTCCGGCGAAGGGTCACCACCGATTCGCCGGCGACCTCGGCGTAGTCGCGCACGCGGCGCAGCAGGCGCTTGGCGATGCGCATCGTTCCGCGAGCGCGGCGACCGATCTCGAGCGCCGCCTCGGCCTCGAGGTCGAAGCCGAGCAGCGCCGCGTCGCGGGCGACGCCCTCGGCGAGCTCGTCGTCGGTGTAGTACTCGAGGTGCTCGATGATCCCGAAGCGGCTCCGCATCGGCCCCGTGATCAGGCCGGGGCGGGTGGTGGCGCCGACGAGCGTGAAGCGCGGCAGGTCGAGGCGGATCGTGCGCGCCGACGGCCCCTGCCCCAGCACGATGTCGATCTTGTAGTCCTCCATCGCCGGGTAGAGGTGTTCCTCGGCGACGCGTCCCAGCCGGTGGATCTCGTCGATGAACAACACGTCCCCGTCGCCGAGCGCGTTCGTGAGGATGGCGGCGAGGTCGCCCGGCTTCTCGATCGCGGGCCCCGACGTGACGCGGATCTCGACGCCGAGTTCGGCCGCCACGATGTGCGCCATCGTGGTCTTGCCGAGCCCCGGCGGCCCGTAGAGCAGCACGTGGTCGAGCGGCTCCCCGCGCGAGCGCGCAGCCTCGAGGTAGACGCGGAACTTCTCCTTCAGCCGACGTTGCCCCACGTAGTCGTCGAGGCGCGTCGGGCGGAGGGCGGCGTCTTCCACGGCCCCAAGCCTATCACCGGGCGTCGCCGACCCTAGGCGTCGACCGCCAGCGCCTGTCGGGCGCCCGCCGGGAGTCGCTCGGCCCCTTCCACCACACGCACGGCGCCGTCGAACACGACGCGCACCGGCCCTTCGGGAGCGTCGTAGCGGACGCCGTCGTCGAGCAGGCGCTCCGACGTGCGCGCGTCGGCCATCAGCGGCGCGCGGATCTGCCCGAGGAAGGCCTCGCGAACCTCGGGGGCGAGGCTCGCCAGGTGGCGCCGGTAGAGCCGGCTCTGCTGCAGCGAGACGTCGATCCAGCGGCCCGAGCTCCAGCGCCGTGCCACCCATGCGGCCTGCACGCAGACGCTGGCGACCATCGCCCACCAGACGCCGTCGACGCCGAGGTCCAGCCCGAGGGCGAGCAGCGCGGCCAGCGGAACCATGACGATCCAGCGCCCGAGCGCCGTGGCGGTCAGGCCGGGGCGCGTGTCGCCGGCGCCGCGCAGGCCGCCGTTGAGGATGAAGAACACGGCCAGCGGAGCCTGCGCCAGGGCGTTGATGCGCAGGTAGCTGGTCCCTGCCTCGACCACGACCGGGTGGGCGGACGGGTCGAAGGCCCGGACCAGCCACGGAGCGGCGACGAAGATCGCGGCGGCGATCCCGCCCATCACGGCGATCCCCAGCACCAGCGTGACGGCCCCGCGGCGCCTGGCTTCGTCGAGCTGCCACGCGCCCAGCGACCGCCCCACGAGGCTGGTGGCGGCCACCGACAGCGCCAGCCCCGGCATGAAGGCGAGCGACTCGATCTGGATCCCGATCGCCTGCGCCGCCGCGCCGAAGGTGCCCGCCGGAGTGGAGGTGATGATGCGGATCACGAAGACGTTGGCCGAGGTGAACATCAGCGTCTGCAGCGCCGAGGGGACGCCGATCGCGAGGATGTCGCGGAACGAGCCGAGGTCGGGCCGGCCGCGACCGCCGCGCAGGCGCACCACGTTGCGCCCCGAGGCCAGGATGGCGATCCCCACCGCCCCGCCGATGCCCCGCGCCAGAAGCGTCCCGATCGCCAGGCCGGTCACGCCGAGGCTGGGCAGGCCCAGCCAGCCGAACACCAGCACGCCGTTGAAGAGCACGTTGAGCACCGCCGTTCCCCCCGTGAGCCACAGCGGCGTGACCGTATCGCCGGCCCCCTGCATCAGGCTCGCGACCGCCACGTTGACGACCATCAGGACGGTGCCGAGGAACAGCACCTCGAGGTAGCCCGCACCCAGCGCCACGGCCCGGGGGTCGCCGCCCGAGTTCAGGAAACGGAGCAGCGGTTCGGCGGTCGCGACCCCGACGAGGGTCAGCGCCGCCGCGACCAAGGCCACCAGCCACAGCGACTGCTTCGCGACCGTCGCCAAGGCCTCGTCGTCCCGGGCGCCCTTCGCCTGCGCCGCCAGCGCCATCGACCCGGAGGTCACCGCGACGATCGCCAGCAGTACGAGCAGGCGCACGGCGGTCGCCATGCCCACGGCGGCGACCTCGGTGGGTCCCAGGCGCCCCGCCATGAACACGTCGGCGACGTTGACGAGGCTCTGCAGCAGATTGGCGACCACGACGGGAAGCGACAGCCGCACGACCGTGCCCAGGAGGGGCAGGTCGCGGCGCACGCGAGCGCGCGCGCGGGCGAAGGGGACGGGGGAGGGGCGCACGGATCCGATGCTACGCCCGGCGCCGCACGGCGGTGTGCAGCGCGGCCCACCGGAGGCCCACCGGCGGCCCACCGGCGGCCCACCGGCGGCCCACGGCGACGCTCCTTCGGGTCTCCAGCGCCGCGGCCGAAGCCCGGATGCGCGGGGTTTGGCCGTTCGCGCCCGAGCGCCCGGGCCCGGGTATCCTCAGCCTCCGATGGAGCCAAGCCACACCGCCCGCCTGCTGATCTCCTGCCCCGACGGTCCCGGCATCGTCGCCGCCGTGTCGCAGTTCCTGCACCGGCACGGGGCCAACATCCTCGATGCCGATCAGCACAGCACCGATCCGACCGGCGGCACCTTCTTCATGCGCATGGTGTTCCACCTCGACGGTCTCGACGTGGGCCGCGCGGCGCTCGAGCGG
>CBDUCW010000002.1:0-26427 GCA_965365745.1 uncultured Trueperaceae bacterium | reverse complement strand
GCTGTAGGCCTCGAGATCTGCCTTGAACGGGAGGAGCGCCTCGACGGAGCCCACGTTCACGATGACGCCGCCGCGCCGGGCCCGGCGGGCGATCAGCTCGCGGCACATCCACACGGCCGCGTCGAGGTTGACCGCCATCACCTGCCGGTAGAACGCTTCGTCGATCTCGACGAAGCTCCGCTCCGGGTAGGCGCCGGCGTTGTTGACGATCGTGTCGGGGGGACGGTCCGCCAGCGTCGCCCAGAGCGCCTCGATGGCGGCACGGTCGGCCAGGTCGACGACATGCACCGCAGTGTCGGGGCCCCAGCGACCCGTGTCTTCGGCCACGCACTGCAGGCCGTCGGCGTCGCGATCGACCAGGTCCAGAGCAGCGCCGGCTTCGGCGAGCCGGAGGGCGATCGCGCGACCGATCCCCGATGCGGCGCCCGTGACCAGCGCCCGCCGTCCGCTCAGGTCCAGCATCGCGGCGAGGCCCGGCTGCGCGCGACGATCGTCGGCCGGTGTGGCTGCACCGGCTCCGGTCCGTGGCCCGTTCGCCCGCTCGCTCGGCGGACCCTCGTCGTTCATGGGCACCTCCCTCGACCTCCGCGCGCTCCGGGACTCCCGAGTGGAGCCGCCGAACCCCGCCCGATCCGCTCGGACCCCCGCATCGGAACACACGCCGAGACCGCGCGCGAGGGGGCAAGCCCCGACAGCGGTCGCGATCGCCGCCGTACGCCCGCGTCGGCGCTCGATCGTGGTTCCGGTCGGGGGCTCGGCCGACGGCTGCGGCGGCCTCGAACGCCGACCGCCCCCCGCGCCCGCCGGCGGCCACGTCCGAAAACCGCGGACGCGGCGCGCGTCCAATGCCCCTCGCAGGCACCGGAATCCCCGGCTACGCTCGATTCGCTGGGGACGTCTCCTATGGTTCGCCTGCGAACGACGGGCAGCGCGCGGGCCCAAGAGCGGGGGTGACACCTGCGGCCTGGACGGCAACCACGCTCCTCGTCAATGGGGGTTCGGCATGACACGCTCAGCCCTGTGGCGGTCGTTGCTCGCCGTCGTCGTGTTCGCATGCGCCAGCGCGCTTGCACAAGGCGAGCGGGCGGCGATCACCGAGCTTCGCACGCAGTGGATGGCTGCGTACAACAGCGGTGACATCGGCGCCGTCGTCGCTCTGTACAGCCTCGACGCGCACCAGTACCTCCCCACCGGAGAAGTCCTCCACGGTCCGGAAGCCATCCGTTCCTGGATCCAGACGTGGCGCGATGACGCGCTCAGCATGCATGACTCCGTGACGCTCACGCTGCTGGCGACCCGACTCGAGACGATGGGGAACTCGGGCTACGAGGTGGGCGCGTACAACCTGCGCGCGGGCGACGGAACGCTCGTCGACCACGGCGACTACGTCGTGATCCTGGTCTCGACGGCCAACGGTTGGCGAATCGCGTACCACATGACCACGAGCACGATGCTCGGGCAGCAGATGGCGCAGATGATGGGCGACGGGATGTAGACGATCGTCGCGTCGACCCGCTCGTTGCAGCTCTTCGCGCCCCTGCCCCGGCAGCGGGCGCGATGCTCGGTCAGCGCCCACGCCGTCGGCCCGACCAGGGCATGTGCCCGTCGACGGTCAGGTGGAGCCACTGGCTCGCGTAGTACCCCACGAGCGCGCCGAGCGCGATCGCGCGCCAATTGCCGAACAGGCGAGCCTCCACGCTGAATGAGTATCCGAACGTGGGTCCCAGCGCGGCGAGCAGGTACAGCGCCCCGATGGCGAGGAAGGCGAGGTAGAGCAGGCGCGTCGCCGGACCGAGGATCCAGCTGTGCGACAGGCCGCGGTGCTTGAACATCCACCCGTGGGGGATCCACAGCAGCCCGAGGATGCCCCAGTTGCTCTTGGCCCGCACGCTCCGGTCGGCGCGGTCCAGGTCGGGCGTCACGAAGAAGGTGCCGACGAGAAACGCGATCGTGAACGCCAAGCGTGTCGGGGGCGGAAGCCACGCGTCGATCTCGGCCGCATAGCCTTGGCTGCGCCCCACGGCGTACAGCGCCCCGACCCCGCCCAGCACGACGAGGTTGACGGTTTCGTGGGTGCGTCCGGAGGCCACGGCGCCACGATACCCATCGGCTCCGCAGGGCCCCGGGGGCCGCAGCGAAAGAACCCCGCCCGACGGTGTCGGGCGGGGCGATCGGTGCGCGAGGCCTCGGTCAGCCGAGCGCGAAGTACCACCAGCGGGACTCGGACTCGCGGTCGCGGAGCAGGCTGTCGATGCCCCACACGTGGCCGGCGCCGAGCGACGCGACCAGGAAGTAGGCGAAGATCTGGACGAACTGCACCTCGAACCAACCGCTGGTGGGCGGCAGGTCGGCCGTGTAGAAGCCGAGCATCATGAACGTGCCCACGAGCGCCGAGAGGCGCGTGAGGAAGCCGAAGGTCAGCCCGATGCCGACGGCCAGGGCCCCGAGGATCACCAGCCACAGCACGACCGGGCTCCCCCACACGGAGGCGTAGATGCTCCCCAGCGGTCCCTTCACGACACCGGGCAGCAGGCCGCTGGCGTTGAGCCAGGCGTCCCATCCCCCCCGGAACAGCTTGTAGGAGACCTGAAGCATGCTCAGTCCGAGGGCGACGCGGAGCAGGAACAGGGCGAACTCGCCGATCGAGACGTAGTTGTCGACCCCGACGACGTCCTCCGGCTGCTCCATGATCGGCGAACCCTCGAAGAAGCCCCGGGGCTCCCGCGACGGCGTCGCTTCGTTTTCGGTTCCCGGCGAGGTCACGTCGTTACCGGTTCTCGATGGTGATGAGCGATCCGTAGCCGCCGGGACGGTCCTGCCCGATGGGCTGCCACGTCACGGAGTTGCCCAGGTCGTCCTCGACCACGATCTCGTAGTTGAGCATGCCGGTCGGGTAGACGGGGGGGATGGTCCAGGCGCCGACCCACAGGTAGATCTGCGGCTCCTGCCGCGGGTGCAGGCCGTTCTCCATCTCGTACTCCTTGCCGTCTGCGAGAACGGCCGTGACCGTCATGCCGACGTCCTCGGCGCGTTCCGGGGTGATCTTCTCGCCGGTGTTCGCATCGAACACTTCGGCGCGCCAGACGATCTGCTCTCCGGTCTTGAATACGGGGGTCAACACGCAGGTCGGCCCGGTCGCGTTCTGTCCGCCGCGAACCGCATCGGCGCGAACGAAGTAGGCGAGGTCGTCGTCCTGGGCGAAGGCAGCACCGGCGAGCAGGATCGCTGCGAGGGCGACCACGGCACCGAGGAGGGGGTGGGAAAACGTTGGCTTCATGAAGGCTCCTTGGGGGCGAGCGACGGTACGTCGACGGGCGCTGGCGAGTCCAGCGCCCGTCTGCGCGACTTCCGGTCACGCTCGCACAGAGTGTAGACGTGGCTGCGCGGAGGAACGTCTGTTGGCCTTCGTCGGCGCGCCGGCCGGGTGTCGACGACGGGCCGCCCGTCCCCCGCGCGCGGCGCGTGCGGACGCCGTCGCTCCGTGGGCTGCAGAGCGTTCGCAGCCACCGTCGCGTGCGACGCTTTTGTCGTGCTCCATGCCGCCGACACCACCCTCACGCCGCGCGCCCCCTTCGATTTCCGGCTCAGCGCCGCGCGACTCGCGGGCATGCGATCGAGCCCGGGTCGCCGTGACGCGAGCGGGGCACGCCTGAACGTCGCGCTTCGGGCGGCGGGCGTCGACCTCCGGGCCTCGCTGGAAGCGAGCGGCACGGTCGAGGCGCCGCGGCTCGAGGTTCGCTTCGAAGCCGCCTCTCCGCTCGACGACGCGGTCGTCGGCGCCGCGTCGGAGCGCCTTCGACTCCGGCTGCACCTCGACGACGACCTCGAGGCCTTCTACGCACGGGCGTCCCACGACGTCGCCTTCGACGCGGTCCTCGAGCGGCTCTACGGATTCCGGATGGTCGAGCACGCGACCCCGTTCGAAGCCGCCTGCTGGGCCCTCGTCCAGCAGCGAACGCCCAACGGCTTCGCCTTCGCCACGATGGAGCGCCTCGCCGCCGCGCTCGGCGGCCGGGTGGACGGGCGCGAGACGGCCGACCGCACCTTCCCCGAGCCCCGGGCCTTCCTCGCCGACGCCCGCGCCGCGCTGCTCGAGGCGACGAACAACACGCGCAAGACCGACCGCCTGGTCCCCATCGCCGAGGCGTTCGCGAGGCGCTCGGAGACCTGGATGCGCCGCGAGCCCATCGGCACCGTCGACCGTTGGCTCCGCTCGATCCACGGCCTCGGGCGCTGGTCGGCCGACTACGTGCTGCTGCGCGGCCTGGGCCGGTTCGAGCGAACGCCGTGGAGCGACACCGGTCTGCTCGACGCCATCGGCGCCGTCTACACCGGCGGCCTCCGCATCGCGAAGGGCTCGGCTCGGGAGCTCGCCGAGCGCTACGGCCCCTGGCGCGGCCTGTGGGCGCACTACCTCAAGAGCTACGTGCACGAGCTCCGGCAGACGTACTAGGCGCGGGCGCCGAACGGTCCGCCGCTAGCGCGGTGCGCCTGCCGACCCGAACGTCGAGAAGAAGGTCCAGATCTCGGCGCTCGCATCGAAGCGCGCCACCGTGCCCAGCGCCGCCGACAGGATCCCGTCCGCGCCCGGCCAGGTGTGGCCCCCGCCCACGACCGCCGTCAGGGCAACGGCGCCGCCGGTGCAGTCGCGCATCACCAGCCGCGTCGTCTGCACCCCGCGCTGCGGATCGCCCGGGTCGACGGTCTCGTCGGCCGCGCCCGTGCAGCCGTTTCGGTAGGCCCAATACGCGAACGACTCCGGGACCGGCCACACCACGAACACGGAGCGACCGTCGGCCGCTTGCACCTGGTAGCCCGCCCACGGAACGATGGTGTCGGCCGTTCCGTGCATGAGCATCACCGGGGGCCGTGCCGCACCGTCCGCGGGTGGCTCGGGAGGGCAAACGGTCTCCATCGCCCCGAAGCCCGCCGCGCCCACGGAGGCGATCCCCGCGAGGCGTTCGGGCACCTCGCAGGCCAGCCGCTGCGCCATGAATCCCCCGTTGGAGAAGCCGACCGCGTAGAGCCGGCCGCGATCGAGCGCGTGCCGCGTCGTGAGTTCGTCCGCCAGGGCCAGCAGGAAGCCCACGTCGTCGGGCTCGTCCGCGTAGCCGGGAATCCCCCTCGGGTAGTTGAACTCCCCGTCGACGCCGGCGACGTAGGCCACGGCCGCCTCCGGGGCGACCTCGTGGAAGCGCGTGAGACGCGCCGTGCCCTCGGGCGTCCCGCCGCGCCCGTGCAGGACGAAGACGAGGGGAGCGCCGACGGGATCGGCCGGGAGGGCGAGGCGGTAGCTGCGCTCCAGCCCCCCGTACGCGAGACGCCCGTCGGCGAGTTCGGGCGCGCCCTGCGCCCACGACGCGCCCCCGAGCGCGAACGCGAGGACGAGCCCGAACGACACGAGCCCGCGAACGCCTCCCGCGATCGGCGCCAGGGCGCTGCGCAGCGCCCGCGTCGGTCCCCACGCGACGCCCGCCGCCGGGGTCCTGCGCCCGCCGGGTCCGCCGGGCACCCGCCGGCGCGGCGTCAGGCGCTCGCCTCCGCGGCGCCGGCCCGCGCCGAGGCGTCCTCGTCGGCCTCGACCTGCGCCGCCTGGATCGCCGTGAGGGCGATGGTGTAGACGATGTCCTCGACCAGGGCTCCGCGGGAGAGGTCGTTGACCGGGCGCCGCAGGCCCTGCAGCATAGGACCGATCGACACCACGTTGGCGCTGCGCTGCACCGCCTTGTAGGTGGTGTTGCCGGTGTTGAGGTCGGGGAAGATGAACACGGTCGCGCGGCCGGCCACCTCGGAATCGGGCGCCTTGCTCTTCGCGACGCTCGCGATCGACGCCGCGTCGTACTGGAGCGGCCCGTCGATCAACAGGTCGGGGCGTGCCGCGCGGGCGAGCTGCGTGGCCTCGCGGACCTTGTCGACGTCGCTCCCCTCGCCCGAGCTCCCGGTCGAGTAGCTGATCATCGCCACCCGCGGAGGGATCCCGAAGGCCTCGGCCGACGCGGCCGACTGCAGCGCGATGTCCGCGAGCTCCTCGGCGTTGGGATCGGGGTTGATGGCGCAGTCGCCGTAGATCAAGACCTGCTCGGGGAGCAGCATGAAGAAGATGCTCGAGACGAGCTTGGCGTCCGCCTTCGTCTTGATGAGCTGCAGGGCCGGCCGCACGGTGTTGGCCGTGGTGTGCACCGCACCCGACACGAGGCCGTCGACCTCGCCTCGGGCGAGCATCATCGTGCCGAGCACGACGTTGTCCTCGAGCGCATCGCGCGCCACCGGTTCGGTGAGGCCGCGGTGGGCCCGCAGCTCGAGCATCGGCGCGACGTAGCGCTCGCGTTCGGCCACCGGGTCGAGCACCTCGATCCCGCTCGGCAGCTCCACGCCCTGCGCCTCCGCCGCGCGCCGAATCGCGTCTTCGTTTCCGAGCAGGATGCAGCGCGCGATGCCGCGCTCGGCGCAGCGGACCGCAGCCTGGATGGTGCGCGGTTCGTCGCCCTCGGGGAGCACGATCCGCTTGCCGGCGCGGCGCGCGCGTTCGACCAGGGCGTAGCGGAACGCGGGCGGGCTGAGGCGCGGCTCGAGCTCGGTGGCGAGCCGCGAGGTGAGCCACTCGACGTCGAGGTGGCCGGCGACCGTGTCCATGACGAACTCGATCCGCTCGAGGTCGTCGACGGGAACTTCGGCGGGCATCGCGGCCGCGTGCGCGGCCGTCACGTACGAGTCGGTGTCGACGACCATGACCGGGAGCCCGGTCTCGAAGGCGCGCTCGCAGAGCGCCGCGATGCGGCCGTCGGGTTCGGTGCCGCCGGTCAGCACGAGGCCGGCGATCGGGACCCCGTTGAGCGCGGCCATGCAGGTCGCCAGGACCACGTCGTCGCGGTCGCCCGGCGTGATGATCAACGCGTCCGGGCGCAGCCGGTGGGTCATGTTCGCCACGGTGCGCGCGCAGAGCGACAGGTCGACCACGCGGCGGCGCTCCATCTCCCCTTCGTTGAGCACGCGGGCGTCGAGGTGGTCGCGCACGTCGCGCGTGCGCGGGCTCACCATCTGCTGCCGCCAGGGAACGGCACCGAGCAGGTGGAAGGTCTCGCCGAACAGGTCGACCTCGCGCAGGATGTCGTCGGCGCCGATCGGATCGACCGGCATCGCGCGCGCGGTGCGCGAGGCGCCGGCGACCTCCTCGGGTTCGTTCAGGCGGTTGACGACGCAGCCGAGCACGTACGCCCCCTGCAGTCCGCCGTACAGCGCACCGGTGCTCTCGAGTCGGTCGGCGAAGTCGCGGTACCGATCGTCGCCGTCCTGCATGGCCGTGGCCAGGATCACCTCGGCGTCGAGGGCGGTGACGATGTCGGCGTTGAGGTCGCCCATGCCGGGCTCGTCGACGTTGGCGTCGAGCCCCTCGACGACCACGACTTCGGTCCCTTCGGCGGCGCGCTGGAAGCGCTCCACGATCTCCTCGAGCAGCTGCCCCCGACGCCCCTCGCGCAGAAGGCGCGCGGCGTAGCGGAAGCCCACGGGTTCCGGTGGATCGATGTCGCTGGCGGCGCGCACGAAGACGTTGCTGCGCTCGGGGCCGTCCTCGGCGCCGGGTTGCTGGATCGGCTTGTAGAAACCCACGCGCCGGCCGACGCGGTCGAGGGCTCGAACGAGCCCCAGGCAGGTGCTGGTCAGACCGACGCCGCGCCCGGTCGGCGCGACGTAGTAGACGTGGGTGCGAGGCATGCCGCATGGTAGCGCAGCCGGGCGCGCGGCCCGGCCGGAGCGCGCGGGCGTGCGCGTGCCCTACGGCACGCCGCCGCTCGCACCGGAGCGACGCCGCGTGACGCTCCGAAGGCGCCCGCGTCCGCCTCGATCGAGCGCGTCTAGGCCGCGCTGCGGCGCACCCGGCGCCGCGTCAGCTCCGCCTCGACGAGGTAGAGCGCCCCGGGCAGCGCCAGGATCGCGAGGAATCCCATGGCGAGGAACGAGCCGCGCAACACCGAGAACCAGACGTAGAACGCCGCCATGCTGCCCACCGCGATCGCGCCCCCGAGCAGCGGGCGCCACCAGCCGACGACGTAGCCGACGAGCAGGAGGCCCATCCACACGAAGCCCATCGCCTCGCCGAAGGTGATCGCTGCCTCCGCGACGGCCGGCTCGGGCTCGAACAGGTGCCCGACCAGCATGGACAGCAGGAAGAGCAGCCCGGCCGCCGCCAAACCGCGCGCGCTCCAGCGAACGACGCGGATCCAGCGCTGCTGTGGGTCCTGCGGCCGATGCGACCGATGGGATGCCGTGGCCATGGCGCACCTCCTTGGTCAAGGAGACCGCGTCGGACGCGGCTCGCGGGAGCCCGATCGCCTGCGTGCGGTGTAGGAGATTCGCGTCCGCGGGCCTCTTACCAGCGGTCGTGCACGGCCTCGCGGACGTAGCGGTCGTAGACCTCACGCACCGTTTGCATGGCCGCCGGCGACAACCGCGGCAGGTCGGCAGCGGCCGCGTTCTCGCGCGCTTGGCGGGCGTTCTTCACGCCCGGGATCACCGTCGACACGGCCGGGTGTTGCAGCACCCAGCGCAAGACGGTCTGGGCGAGCGTGGCCCCGTCGAGGCGGATCGCCTCGAGCTCGCCCGCCGCCCGAAGCCCGGTCTCGAAGTCGACGCCCGCGAAGGTCTCGCCGACGTCGAAGGCCTCGCCGTGCCGGTTGTAGTTGCGGTGATCGTCCTCGGGGAACGAGGACGCGCTGTCGTACTTCCCGGTAAGCAGGCCCGAGGCGAGCGGCACGCGCACGATCACGCCGACGTCCTGTTCGCGGGCGTGCGGGAAGAAGTCGAGGGCCGGCTTGATGCGGAACGGGTTGTAGATGATCTGGACGCTCGCGACGCCCTCGTGCTCGAGCGCCAGGTGCGCCTCCTCCACCGTCTCGACCGAGACGCCGTGGTGCCGGATCGCGCCCTCGCGCTTCAGGCGCTCGAGCGCGTCGAAGGCCTCGTCGGCGCGGTAGACGTCGGTGGGCGGGCAGTGCAGCTGCACCAGGTCGAGCGCTTCGACCCCGAGGTTCTCCCGGCTGCGGGCGGTGAAGCGGGCGAGGTTCTCGTAGCTGTATCCCTCGGCCACGTGGGGATCGAGGCGCCGCCCGGCCTTGGTCGCGACCACGAGGCGGTCGCGGTCGTTCGGCGCGAGGTCGGCCAGGGCCGCGGCGATCCGTCGCTCGCTGCGCCCGTCGCCGTAGACGTCGGCCGTGTCGAAGAAGGTGACGCCGGCCTCGAGTGCGGCCTCGAGCGCAGCGCGAGCTTCGTCGTCGCTGACGCTGCCCCAATCGGCCCCGATGGCCCATCCGCCGAAGCCGATCGCCGATACGTCGTAGTCGGTCTTGCCAAGCCGTCGAACGTGCATACCCGGGAGGCTAGCAACGGGCTCGGCCGATCTGCGTAGGCGGGGCTCAAGTCCGGCGCCCGGTCGGGCCCGTACCCGACCCGACAGTCGCCGCACGGGTCCGGGGGCTACGCTTGCGGGCGCCTGAGCGGCCGTGCGCGTCCGCCGACGCCCGGATCCGTGGCCTCGACCGCGACGCCGCGTCGGAGCCCCGCGGAGCGGACGCGGCGACACCGCTCGGAACGCTCCCGATCCCGATTCAGCGACGAGGTCTTCGTGCACCGATGGCTCGACCGAATCCACCGCTTCGCCCCCTGGCAGCGCACGCTTGCCGTCATGTTCGTGGCCACGTTGCTGACGACGGTCGGATTCTCGATGATCTTCCCGTTTCTGCCCAACTACGTCACGTCGTTGGGCAGCGACTGGGGGCTCAGCCTCGTGTTCCTGGCCGGCGCCGTGTTCAGCGCGCAGGCCGTCACGATGATGCTCGCCTCGCCGGTGTGGGGCGCGGTCGCCGATCGGGTCGGGCGCAAGCCGATGGTCCTGCGCGCGATGTTCGGCGGGGCGGTCATCGTGGCCCTGATGGGGTTCGCCCGAAGCGCCGAGGAGCTCGTCCTGCTGCGGGCCGTGCAAGGCCTGATCACCGGCGTGATCTCGGCCGCCAACGCGCTCGTCGCCTCCCAGGCTCCCGAGGAGCGCGCGGGCTTCGCCCTCGGCACGCTGCAGACGGCGATGACGAGCGGCGTGGCGTTGGGGCCCGTGATCGGCGGCTTCCTCGCCGACGAGTACGGCTACCGCGCCGCCTTCCTGATCACCGGCGTGCTGCTCGGCGCCGGCGGGCTGCTCGTGCTGTTCGGCGTCGACGAGGACTTTCGTCCGCCCGAACGCACGAGCCGGTTGTCGGGCATGTGGGCGGATTGGAGGCGCGTGCTCCGCACGCCCGGCGTCGCGCGTACGTTCGCTGCGCGCTTCACCGCCTGGCTCGCCCGCGGCACGCTGGTTCCGATCCTGCCCCTGTTCATCCCGCTCCTGCTGACCGGGACGGAGCGCGTCGGGACCTTCACCGGGCTGGTGATCGGCATCTCGGCCGCCACGGCGACGCTCTCGGCGACGGCGCTGGGCGACCTCGGCGACCGCATCGGGCACCGATCCGTGCTCATCGCGTCGGCGGCGGCGGCGACGGTGATCTACCTGCCGATGGCCTTCGTGGCGGCCGGGTGGCAGCTGCTCGTGCTGAGCGCGCTGGGCGGCGTGACCCTCGGCGGTCTGATGCCGTCGCTGTCGGCGCTCCTCTCGACCGCCACGGAGGCCGGCGAAGTGGGCAGCGCCTTCGGCCTCGACAATGCGGTCGTGGCGGCCTCGCGTGCGGTGGCGCCGCTCGTGGGCGTCGGCGTGGCCTCGATCGTCGGGGCCTACGCGGGCGAGATGATCGGCTACCGCGCCGCGCTCGGCACCAGCGGCCTGCTGTTCATCGTCACGATCGCGATCGCGGCCTCGCTGCCGGAATCGCGGCCGGACTCGCGGCCGGTCGACGAGGCGGCGCTGGCCGCGGGCGACTAGGCGCGCGCTCCTCCCCCCCGTTCGCGGGAGGCTGCGTCGGGCTCCGCGCGTTGACCCGGCGTCGACGCCGCGATAGGTTGAGCGCGTCACCAGGGGTGCTCCGCGTACGGCGGAGCTGAGATGACACCCTCCGAACCTGATCCCGATGACACGGGCGTAGGAAGCGTGACGCGATCGGCTCCGAGCCCGTCTCGAGCCCCCGGACGACGAACCGCGGCCACCGCGACCTCCTCCGGCACCGCGTTTCCCTCAGGCAACCCCTTTCTGGTGACGGAAAGGGTTCGTTTCATGCAGCTACACGCAGCACCCGACCGCAACGCCGCCGACGCGACCGCCCCCGCTCCCCGTGCCGGGCATCCCGTCGCGAAGACGCCGCGGTTCCGCGCGGCGCGACGCCGGCTCGCCGCGCTCCTCGCCGGTCTCGCCCTGATCCTCGGCGGCGTCGCCCTCGCCCAGGGGCCGCTGACGCTGCTCACCCACGAGTCCTTCGACATCGGTGCCGACGTGCTCGCGGCCTTCACCGACGCCACCGGCATCGAGGTCGAGATCGTGCCGCTCGGCGACGCCGGTGCCGCCGTCAACCGCGTCGTCCTCACACGGCGCGCCCCGCTCGGCGACCTGCTGTACGGCGTCGACAACGCGCTCTTCGCTCGGGCGGCCCGGGCCGACGTCTTCGTGCCGTACGCGAGCCCGCGGCTCGACGCGGTGCCCGACGCGCTCGAGTTCGATCCCGCGCACCGCGTCACGCCGGTGGACGTCGGCTACGTGAACTTCAACTACGACGTCGGCTGGTTCGAACAGGCCGGGCTGGCGCCGCCGAGCGACCTCGACGACCTCGTGTCGCCCGCGTACCGGGGCCTCACGGCGGTGCAGAACCCCACCTCGTCGAGCCCCGGCCTCGCCTTCCTGCTGACGACGATCGCGCGCTACGGCGAGGGCGCACCGGGCGACTGGCTCGACTTCTGGCGCGATCTCGTCGCCAACGACGTGGCCGTCTTCGACGGCTGGTCGGACGCCTACTACACGGCCTTCACGCGCTACGGCGGCGATCGGCCGATCGTCCTGTCGTACGCCTCGAGCCCCGCCGCCGAGGTGATGTTCGCCGAAGAGGCGCTCGACGCGGCGCCGACGGCGAACCTGCTCTGCACCACCTGCGTGTGGCGGCAGATCGAGGCCGTGGGCATCCTCGCGGGCAGCGACCGCGTCGACGACGCGCGGGCCTTCGTCGACTTCATGCTGTCGATCCGCTTCCAGGAGGACATCCCCGGGCGCATGTTCGTCTACCCCGCGATCGAGGGAGCGTCGCTGCCGGCCGAATTCGACGCCCATGCGCCGGTGCCGGCGCCGGAGCAGATCGCGTCGCTCGCCCCCGACGTCATCGCCGACGGCCAGCCGCGCTGGCTCGAGCAGTGGATCGCCGTCGTCGAGCGTGGCCGGGACCCCGGCGAGGTCCGCTAGCCCCGCGCCGTCGCGATCAGTCGGCCACGCCGGCGGCGAGTTCGCTGCCGGCGCCGCGCTCGAGCAGGTAGCGGAAGGCCTCGATCACGAAGCGCTCGACCCGTGGCGGCGACTGCTCGTAGAACGACGCCCACGCCGCGGAGCGGTCGGTGTCGTACCCCGAGGCGTCGTGCCCCGCGTCCAGCCAGTGGCGTCGCACCGCGTGCCCCACGATCACGTCGACGACGAGCCAGCCGTCGATCGCGAGGTCCGGATTCGCGTCGGTGAGCCGGGCCAGCGCCTCGAGGGCTTCGACCGAGAGCTGGCGGTACTCCGGCGACGGGATCTTGTTGAGCAGGTGCTCGACCCGCAGGGCGAAGTTCTTCTCGCCCGACGTCGTGTGCGCCAGCAGCGTGGACGAGTCCAGGCGGTTGCGGCGCTCGAGCTTGTCGCCGATGATCAGCCCCTTCGAGTGCTCCATCAGGCGCCAGACGCGCCGGAAGAAGCCCGACTCGACCCGCGTGAGCGCGCCCTCGCGCTGGCGCCAGCGCCACCAGCCGCCGGGGGGCGTCGGCAGGGCCGGCCGCAGCCGGGACGGAGGAACGTCGCCGCCCAGGTCTTCCCCACGCGGCGCGCCCCGGCGCTCGGACTCGCTCTCGGCCGTCTCGAGGTCGATCCAGGTCAGCTCGTCGCCGCCCACGGCGGCCGAGATCGACTCCATGCGTTTGAGCACGGCCGAGACGTCGCGGTACTCGCGCAGCACGTGTCGCAGGCGCGCCTCCACCTCGCTCGGTGGCAGGCGCGTGAGTCGGTCGAAGGCTTCCTCCTGCGGGATCCCCTCCTGCGCGGCCAGGTCGCTGACGAGCAGCAGGATGAGCCGCCCCACCTGGACGGTCAGCGTGCCGCGGAACAGGTCGGGCTCGCTGCGGATCAGCCCCGAGAGGTAGACGATGATCTCCTGGGTCAGGACGCGTTCGCGGATGTCCTCGCGGGTGTACGTGCGGATCCGCTCGAGCAGTTCCTTCTGCGGAAGCGGCCGCGTGATCAGCGACTCCTCGCTGTAGGCCTTGCCGATGAGCACGTGCTTCTGGCGCACCAGCAGGTCGCTCAAGGCGTCGGACAGCGAGACGTCGACCATCTCGAGCAGGCTCGCTGCCCGGCGGACGACGCCCCAGGCTCCGGCGCGGCCCGCGGCGACGTAGAGCTCCTCGAGCGCCGTCGCCACCGAACAGCCGAGGCCGCTCGGCCCCTCGAGCCCGTCGCGCTGCACGAGCGAGGCCAGCAGCTCGGCCTGTTCGACCAGGGTGCGGCTCGCGGCGAGTCGCTCGCGCAGCGCCGCGGCGTCGGGCTCGAGCTCGATGGCGAGCTCCTCCTCGGGCGACAGCTGCGTTCCGGCCTCGGCCTCGGGCAGCCAGCGGCGCCGCGGGTGGGCATCGCGTTCGCCCAAGGGCTCGGGCTCGAAATCGTACAGCTCGTCGATCCGCTCCTCGTTGGCGGCCTGCGCCAACAGCTCGAGCGGTCCGAGGCGCACCGGAGCCCCGCCGACGCTCCCCGAGCGGAGTTCGTCCATGAACGCCAGCAGCGTCGACCGGCCGGTGTCGATCATTTCGCGGGTGAGCAGCAGCGTCAGGGTGGGCCGCCCGGGCAGCGCCCAGTGCCGGTGCAGGTACGCGATCTCGGTCCGCAGGCGCTGCAGGAGGTGCTCGGGATCGAGCGACAGGTAGAACTCGCGCCGGTCGAACAGGGTGGGCAGGCAGGCGACCCGCCGCCCCGCCAGCCGGTACATCCGCGACGTGGTCAGGGTGTGCATGCGGCGGGGCGGCAGGCCGGAGAGACCCAGCTTCGGGTTGACCCCGACCCGAGCGAAGGCCTTGGTGAGCTCGGAGCCTCCGATCACACCGATGCCCGAGAGCTCCCCGAGCGTCTGCGCGACGACGCCGGCGTCGGCGAGTTCGGCCTGCACGTCGGCGTCCTCGGCCAGCAGGGCGAGCTGAACGGTGGGCCCGCGCGCGGCCATCTGCCGGCGCCGCCGGCCGAGCGGGTCGAGATCGCCGGGCTCGAGCAGGCCGCGCTCGAGCAGGCGGGCCACGACCCACAGGCTCTGCGCCCACACCAGCGGCACGTTCTGGTTGGGAACCCGCGGCTGGGATCCGGGATCGGCGCGCTCGGCCGCGACCGCCCCCTCGGGGACGAGGTAGAGCTCCGGAAGCAGGCGATCGCCGTCCTCGCCGGGCACGGCCACGCCCTCGAGCGCCTCCAGCGCCTCGCGCGCAGCGGCGCCGTCGCCGTCGAAGAAGGCGTCGATCGCCTGGTACGTCCAGAACAGCGGCCACTCGCACTCGATCCCCTCGAACTGCGCCAGTTCGTCGGGATCGTAGTGCAGCCGGTGCGGGTCTTCGATGACGGTCTGATGCCCGTCGCGCAGGAAGCGCTTGACGCCGTGGCGCCCGCCCAGCTTCTCGGCGATCGCGGCGCGCGTGGTCTCGACGAGGTCGACGTCCTCGACGGCGAAGGCCGGGAAGCCGACCGCCGGCAGCAGCGCCGCGTCGATCTCCTTCGACGACGACTCGCGCGGCAGCAGGCTCTCGAGGGTGATGCGCGCCCGCGCGATCTCGTCCGGCAGCACGTGCACGACCGACGCCTGCCCTCCGCGCACGCCGTAGAGGTCGAAGCCGGCGAGGGCCTCGAGCGCGGCCTTGCAGAGCGCGACCGAACTCGCGTTGAGCTCGGGCAGGCCGTGATTGGTCTTGTCGCCGCGCTCCCAGATGCCGTAGTCGGGCGTGCGGTAGGCGCGGCCGATGTAGAACACGAGGTTCTGCACGAAGGCGACCTCGTCGCGCGACGCCACGATCGGCAGCCCCGACGCGATCATCTGGGCCATCGTGACCAGGAACAGGCCGGTGGCGTCGAGCTGCAGGTGCCCCCAGGCATCGTCGCCGACGGCCGGCGCCCCGGTGCGGGGGTCGTACTTGGCGTGCAGCGCATCGCGCGGGTCCTGGCTCGACTTGAAGGCCTCGACCTTGGGGGCCTGGCCCATCATGGCGCGCAGCAGGCCGCGCATCACCTTGACGACCGCCTGCTCGAGCTCGAAGCGTGTGCCGTCGCCGTCGTCGACGCGGCGGTAGGCGAGCGCCACCCCCCAGACGGCGAGGACGCTGTAGACGTTGTCGCGCACCCACGCGTCGGTGTAGTCGCCGTGCTCGTTGACCGCGGTGCTGGCGGGCAACAGCCCGGTGACCGGGTCCTGGCGCGAGAGGATGACGCGCCGCACTTCCCGCTCGAGGGCGTCGAGCGCTCGCCGCTCGGGAGACGTTGGATTCATGCCGGCTGCCACGCCGCCGATGATACCCACGGCTTGGCCGGGCGCCGGGCGCCGCCCCCTTCGGGGCGAATCCCGAGGCCCGGTCGAACTCCGGGCGTCAGCTGTAGCGGTCCTCGGTCGCGCGGGCGGCCCACCGCGCCAGCGTGGCGCGCTCGTCGCGCACCTTGCGCGTGGGCGAAGAACCGCTCGAGACGGCGGACCAGAGTTTTCGAAGGAAGTGGATCATGGGGGGGCGCCTCCGTGGGCGCGGCGCGGGGGCCGCAGCCGAGAAGCGAGAGAGACAAGGGGTGCCGAAGGCCTCGGCGGGGCGGGACGGCGGTCGCTCCGACCGCGGTGCCCGACTCGACGTTATAAACCGGCGACGGCCTCCGAGGGAAGGGGGCGCGACACGGAGGCGGACGCGTCGCCCCACATCGCCCGCATCGCGGGCTCGGTCGCGAGCAGGTCGTCGAGCCGTCCACGCGCGATCACGCGGCCGCCGTCGAGCAGCACGATCCGGTCGGCCCGCCGCAGGGCCGCGCGGCGGTTGGACACGGCCACGACGGTGGCCCGCCGATCGGCGAAGATTCCGTCCCACAGCCGTCGCTCGGTGTCGACGTCGAGGGCGCTCGAGAGGTCGTCGATCACCAGCAGTTCGGCCTCCGGGAGGAAGGCGCGGGCGGCGGCCGCGCGCTGGACCTGGCCGCCCGACAGCTTCACGCCGCGGGTGCCCACCGGGGTGTCGAGGCCGGCGTCGAGCCGGGCGACGTCGCGCGCGAGGACCGACAGGTCGAGCGCCCGCTCGAGCCGGCCCGCACTCCGCTCCCCTTGGGTGACGTTTTCGCGCAGTGTGTCGCTGAACAGGCGGGGTACCTGCGCGGTGTAGGCGCTCCGCGGCGGCACGAAGAAGGTGCTCGGATCGTCGATCGGGCGCCCGTTCCAGCGGATCTCCCCCGCCTCGAGCGGCACCAGGCCGAGGTGCGCGCGCAGCAGCGTCGACTTGCCGGCGCCAACGGGGCCGGTGACCACGACGAACTCGCCGCGGCGCACCTCGAGGTCGATGCCGCGCAGCCCCGGGGCCCCGTCGGCGAAGCGGGTGTGCAGCCCGCGCAGCTCGAGCCGGTCGAGCGCCGACACCGCAGGGCGCTCGGGCGCGAAGCTCGCGCCGTCGCGATCGAGGCCCAGGTCGACGCTGCCCAGCACCGCGTCGGGGGCGGCGTCGACGAGCAGGCGCTGGGTGCGTTCGAAGGCGACGCCCGCACGCTTGTGCTGCACCATCATGGCGCCGAGGAAGCTCATCGTTCCGGTCAGGCGCGGCAGGTAGGCGAGGAACAGCGCGAAGTCGCCGACCCCGAAGCCGTCGCCGAGCGAACCCGCGACCACGAGCAGGACCAGGCCGATCGCCACGTTCACCATGTTGTCGTTGAGCGACCGGAAGCCTTCGGCCAGGGCGCTGTCGACCACCGCGGCGCGGCGCCGGGTGGCGTTGAGCCCTCGAAACCGCTCGAGCACCGCAGGCCGCTTGCCGGCGATCTCGACCGCCTGCACCGCGCCGAAGATCTCGCCGATGAAATCGGTCACGGCCTCGGTGGCCGCCCGGCTGCGGCGCCGCGCGCGCTTGATGGTGGGCCGCAGGGCCTGCGTCGCGACGAGCGAGACGAGCAGCGGGAGCAACATCCAGGCGGTCAGCCCCGGCGACACGGTCGCCATGACGACCAAGGCCACGGCCGCGAACACGAGCAGGCCCCAGACGTCGACCCACATCTCGACCCACTGGCCGAGATCCTCGACGTCGTCCCGAAAGCGGGTGACGGCCTCGGACGGGCTGCCCGGGAGGCGGCGCGGGCCGGGCGCGGCCAGCAGGTGCGCGAGCATGTTGCGGCGCAGCAGCAGCGTGATCTGCAGCCAGTAGCCGCTCCACGTCCAGGTGCCGCCGGCCAGGATGCCGATGCGGACGAGGTCGACGGAGACGACGAAAGCAAGCAGCGACCACGGGCTCGCCGCGGCCGACGCGTCGCCGGCCAGCGCGTCGAAGAGCAGCTTGAGCGCCAGGCCCCAGGCGACCGGGAGGGCGTGGACCAGCGTCCACAGCAGCGAGGTGGCCACGAAGTGACCGCGCCGATGCCGGCTCATGCGCCGGATCAACTCGAGCGGGTCGGGCGTGGCGCCGGGTGTGGCGCCGGGCCGATCGCCGGCGGACGCTGCGCGCCGCGCACGCGACGGGGCGGCGGCGGGCCCACGGGCGCCGCCCGGGGTTCGGGTGGGGGGAGGTCGGGCAGCCATCAGGCCATCTCCTTGGGGCGAGGATCGGTGGGGCGAGGATCGGTCGCAGCGCGAGGCGCGCCTTCGCGTCCGTCGGGGCGGTCGAGGTCGTCGCCGGCGGCGAGCAGGCGGGCGTAGCGGGAGCTGGCATCCGCTGCGAGCGTCGCGCGCGGCCCATGCTCGAGCAGGCGGCCGTCGCCCATCACGGCGATGCGGTCGGCGCGCTCGACGGTTTCGAGTCGGTGCGCGATCACGATGGCGCTGCGGCCCTCGAGCAGACGGTCGACCGCGCGGCCCAGGCGCCGCTCGGTGGCCGGATCGAGGCGCGAGGACGGTTCGTCGAGGATGACGACGGCCGGATCGCCGA
The DNA here is from genome assembly GCA_965365745.1 of uncultured Trueperaceae bacterium. Classification (GTDB taxonomy): domain Bacteria; phylum Deinococcota; class Deinococci; order Deinococcales; family Trueperaceae; genus CBDUCW01. Next base: position 8,157 of record CBDUCW010000002.1, on the reverse strand, counting down.
GGAACACCCGGGCGAAGGCGAGCAGCTGGGCCTCGCCGGCCGAGAGGTTCCCGCCTGCCGCGTCGAGGCGGGTGTCGAGCCCGTCCGGGAGGCGCTCGAGCCAGGGCAGCAGGTCGACGCGGGCCAGCACCTCGAGGATGCGCGCGTCGGGAATCGACGCATCGAAGAAGGTGAGGTTGTCGCGCACGGTCGCGCGGAAGAGCTGCACGTCCTGGGTGACCGTGGCGACGGTGCGCCGGAGCTCGTGGGGATCGAGGTCGCGGAGGTCGACGCCGCCGAGCGTGATGCGCCCTTCGGTCGGGTCGTAGAAGCGCGCCAGGAGCCGCGTCAGCGTCGTCTTGCCGCTGCCGGTGCGCCCGAGCAGGCCAAGGACGCATCCGGCGGGGAGCTCGAGGTCGACGTCGTGCAGCACGGCGGGCCGGTCGGCCCCGCCGTAGCGGAAGCCGACCCGCTCGAAGCGGACGGCGACGGTGCCGCGCGGCACCGCTCGACCCCCGGCCGGGACGCGGGGGTGCTCGGCGAGCAGGTCTCCGATGCGGCCCACGCCGGCGACGGCCTTCTGGACCTCCTGCAGCTGCTGCGCGACCTGTTCGACCGGGGTCTGCAGCATGAGCAGGTACTGCATGACCATGTAGGCCGCGCCCACCGTGAGGGCACCGCGCTGCAGCAGCACGATGCTGGTGCCGAGGGTGACGGCGTTGCCCACGACGAACAGGCCGTAGCTCGAGAGCCAGATCAGCGATCGGAGCATCCAGGCGCGGCGCGCCTGGCGGTAGAAGTCCCGCATCACGGCACCGAAGCGGTGCAGGGCGTGGCCGGCGGCGCCGTTCGCACGAACGTCGTCGAGACCGGCGAGGCGCTCTTCGACGAAGCCGAAGAGGCGCGCGCTGGCCTCGCGCTCCCGTCGGCTGGCCGGCACGCCGGCGCTGCGCGTGCGCAGCAGCACCGCGAGCTGCAGCACGGTAAAGGCGGTCAGGGCCGCGCCCAACCAGAGGTTCTCGTTCCACAGCACCGCCAGGATGCCCACCGCGTGCAGCATCCCGCCGAACACGCGCACCGAGAACTGGCTGAAGAAGTCGCTGAGCGCGGTGACGTCTCCGTCGATGCGCTCGATCAGCTCGCCCGAGGTTCGCCCGCTGTGGAAGTCCATGCCGAGCCCGAGCGTGTGCTCGGCGAGATCCTCCCGGAGCAGATTCGTCGCGGTCCAACCGACGTCGGCCGCGAGCACCGTGGCGACGGCCCCGAAGATCTGCTGCACCGCCGCGACCACCAGGAACGCGACCGCGATGCGGGCCAAGGGCCACTCGGCCGCCAGGAATCCGCTCGCCGCGGCGGCGGGATCGGCGGCGTCGATGAACACGCGCAGCAGCTGCGGCACGACGAGCTGCAGGCCGATCGATGCGAGCAGCAGCGCGGCCATCGAGCTCGCTCGGGCGGTCTGCGGGCGGAGGTAGCGCAGCAACAGGCCGACCGCGCTCGGACGCGGCGCTGGCGGGGTGGGAACGGACGTTGTGGGGGTGGGGGTCGTGGCGTTCACGACGGGCCTCGCTTCGGGGCGTGGATCGAGGGGGGGTCCCGCGAGGCCGTTCGTGCGCAGCGGCCCTCGAGCGTTCGAGGTGCGCACAGGAATCGGCCGCGGGGTCGGAGGGAGCCCGCGGCCGATGCAGTCAAGATGGATTCAGGCGACGGCTAGGCAGACTCCTCCCACGGGAACCCGGTGACGGTGCCGCCGGGGCTGCGGCGGATCCGTACGCGGTTCGTGAGGGTGAGGTGGGCCAAGCGCGTCATCGCAGGCAAAGCTACGACTCGAACGCGAGCGCTGTCAAGCCCGGCGGCCAGCCGGTACGGTGATCCCGTGCGTCGCGCCCCGCTCGCCGATCCGATCGCCACCGCCTGCGCCGTCGCCGCGACGGTGTTCCTCGCGGCCTTCGTGGGCTGGCCGCTGGTCGGCATCCTCCGGGCCAGCTTCGCCCCGGAAGCCGGCTTGGGGAGCGGGGCTTCGCTGGGCGAGGTGCTGCTCGAGCTCGCCCGCGATCCGTTCCTGTGGGGCCGCCTCGGCTTCACGCTGGCCCAGGCCGTGGCGTCCACCGTGCTCACCCTCCTCGCCGCACTGCCCGCCGCCCTTCTGTTCGCGCGCTTCGACTTCCGCGGGAAGCGGCTGCTGCGGAGCCTGTTCACCGTCCCCTTCGTCATGCCGACCGTCGTGGCCGCGATCGGCTTCCTCGCCCTCTTCGGCCCGCAGGGCCTGCTCGGCCTGGATCTGCGAAACAGCCTCGCCATCGTGCTCATCGCGCACGTCTTCTACAACTTCGCGGTCGTGGTCCGCATCGTCAGCGGGTACCTCGAGGCGGCCGCACCGAGTCTTCGGGCGGCGGCCGCGACGCTCGGCGCCGGCCCCTGGCGGACGGCCTGGCGCGTGACGCTTCCGCTGGCGGTCCCGGCGATCCTCGCGGCGGCCACGCTCGTGTTCCTGTTCTGCTTCACGAGCTTCGGCGTGATCGTGATCCTGGCACCGGCGCCGTCGCTGGCCACCCTCGAGGTGTCGATCTACCGACTCACGGAGCGCCTCCTGCGGCTCGACGCAGCCGCCGTGCTCGCCATGACGCAGCTGGGCCTCATGCTCGTGGCAAGCCACGTCTACACGCGCTTGCAAGCGCGTCTCGCCGTCGACCTCGAGGATCGCGCGGCCCTGCCCCGCCCCCGACGCCTCGCCACGCGGGCGGGGCTCGCCGCCGTCTTCGGAGCCTCGGCCGTCGCCGTGCTGTCGCCCCTCGTCGCCCTCGCCATCAGCGCATTCCGGCGCGTCGACGGGACCGGCTGGACGCTGGCGCATCTCGGCAGCCTGCTCGAGGCGCCCACCGGCGTGGCCACCGTGTCGGCGACGGTCGCTCTGCGCAACTCGCTCCTGTTCGCCGGCGCCAGCACGGTCGTCGCGCTCGTGGTGGGGTTCTGCTTCGCCTACGCCGTCGCACGGGGCGGGCACGGGTGGCTCGACCGTCTGTCGCTCCTGCCGATCGCGACCTCGGCAGTGACGCTGGGCCTGGGCTACCTGCTCGTCTACCCCCGCCTCGCGGCAGGGCCCGTCGGCATCGTTCTGGCCCACGCGCTCATCGGATTCCCCTTCGTGACGCGAGCTCTGCTTCCGTCGCTGCGCGCCGTTCCGAGGTCGCTACGGGACGCGGCGAGTTCGCTCGGGGCCGGCCCCGAGCGCCGTCTGCTGCGCATCGACCTGCCGCTGCTCCGCCCCGCCTTCGTCGCGGCGGCCAGCTTCGCCTTCGCGGTCTCGATGGGCGAGTTCGGCGCGACGCTGGTGCTGCGTCGCCCCGCCTGGTCGACGCTGCCGGTCGCGATCTTCGACCGCCTGGGACGGCCGGGGGCCGCGAACTACGGGGCCGCGTTGGCGCTGGCCTTGGTCCTGATGGTGCTCACGGCCGTGGTGATCGTGATCTTCGAGCGCTTCGGCGAGAGCGAGATCTAGACGGCGTTCGGCGGCGCGCTCGCACCGCACGCATCGAGCCTGCCGCGGCGAGCGGGTCGGGGCGCTCGGTCGCCGGTCGGCCGCCGGTCGATCGCCGGTTGGGGGGCGAACCCGGCCGGTATGATGCCGCCACTTCGATGAGCCTGGTTCTCGACGATCTCCACAAGCGCTACGGCGCGACGCGCGCCGTCGACGGCGTCTCGCTCGACGTCGCCGGCGACAGCACGCTCGCGCTGCTCGGCCCGTCGGGCTGCGGGAAGTCGACGACCCTGCGGCTCGTGGCCGGGCTCGAGCCGCCCGACCGCGGCCGCGTCGTGCTCGACGACCAGGACATCACGCGCGTGCCGCCGCAGAAGCGCGCCTTCGGCGTGGTGTTCCAGGACTACGCGCTGTTCCCCCACCTCGACGTGGCCGCCAACATCGCCTTCGGTTTGGTCGAACTCGGCTGGCCCCGGACCGAGCGGGAGCGCCGGGTCGCGAAGCTGCTCGAGCTCGTCGAACTCGAGGGCCTGGAGGGCCGGCGCATTCGCGAGCTCTCGGGCGGGCAGCAGCAGCGCGTGGCGCTGGCCCGCGCCCTCGCCCCGCGACCGCGGGTGCTGCTGTTGGACGAGCCCCTGTCGAACCTCGACCCCACCCTGCGCGAGGGGCTGAAGCGCGAGCTCGCGGCCCTGCTCGGATCGCTGGGCGTGCGCGCCCTCTACGTGACCCACGATCAGTCCGAGGCCTTCGCCCTCGCCGATCGCATCGCTCTGATGCGGGCGGGGCGCATCGTCCAGGTTGGCGATCGGGCCACCCTTCTGGAGCGACCGGCGACCGCCTGGGCGGCCCGCTTCGTCGGACACCGCAACGTATTCGACGGCGGCGCCCCGGCGGGCTCGGGGGTGACGGGGCCTGCCGTCCTGCACACCGAGCGCGTGACGCTCGTCGATCCCGCGGACGAGCCCCGGCCCGCTTCGACCGTGGACGGCCGCGTGCGCGGCGTCGCGCGCGACGGGAGGCTGTGGCGGCTCGACATCGAGGTTCCGGCCTGGGCCGGCGCACGGGTGTCGTGGGAGGGCTTCGATCGCGAAGTCCCCGCCCGGCCGGTCGAGGGCGACGACGTCGTGCTGCACGTCCCGGCCGACGCCTGGTCGCCCCTGGCAGCCGACCCGGACCCGGCGCCAGCGCACGACCGCGCGGCGGCCCACGCCGCGGCGTCCTAGGCCGCCCGTGCGCGCGGTCATCCTCGCGGGCGGTCCGGTCGTCGCCAGCGACCGCTTGCGGTCGCGCGTTCGGGGAGCGCCGCTCGTCATCGCGGCCGACGGAGGGCTGCGCCACGCCGCCGCGCTCGACCTCCACCCGCAGACGATCGTCGGCGACTTCGACTCGGTCGGCGACGACGAGCTCGCCGCCTGGCCCGACGTCGCGCGCGAGCGGCACCCGACCGACAAGGATCACCTCGATCTCGAGCTCGCACTCGACGTCGCCCGCGATCGGGGGGCGACCCGAACGCTGGTCGTCGGCGCGCTCGGCGGCCGCGTCGACCAGAGCTTGGCTGCGGTCCTCATCGCGCTGCGTCGAGGTCGCGACGGCGAACCGATCGTCCTGGACTCGGGCGATCAGGAGGTGCGGGTGCTCGCTGCGGGCCAGCGGACGCACCTGGCGGCCCCGGTGGGGACCCGCTTCAGCCTCGTCACGCTGCCGGGCGGAGCGGCGCCGGCGACCGTCTCGCTCACGGGTGCGGCCTACGACCTCGAGCGCAGCCCGCTGCCGTGGGGCGTCGGGCGCGGTCTGTCGAACGCCGTGGCTGCGTCGGACGGCGCCAACGTCGACGTGCACGAGGGCGACGTCGTCGTGTGGATCGCGTGGGCGCCCGACCCGGCGGGGACAGGTACGAGCCACGGCGACGCGTAGCCCGGTCCGTTCGTAGCCTCGCAGCCGAGCCCACCTCCGCGGACCCGAGCTGCGCCCCGGAGCGCGCCGTCGGCACCCCTGCGACGGCGTTTCCGTGCAACGATGCGCCATGCCTGACACGACCCTGGACGACCCTGCGGCGCGCGGCTCCGACGCGACGCTGCGCACGCTGCTGCGCGCGATCTACGGAGACGAGAAGGGCGACGCGGCGCTCGCCGAGCTCGCCCCGAAGCTCGACGCGTTTCGCGCCCAGCACCCGCGGGCGCCGGTCGCGCCGGCCGACCGGCTGGGGCGCGAGGACGCGGTGCTGATCGCCTACGGCGACCATGTGAAAGCCGAAGGCGAAGCCCCGCTGGCCACGCTCGGTCGCGTGCTCCGCGGCCCCCTGGCCGACACGGTCACCGGCGTGCACGTCCTGCCCTTCTACCCCTGGACGAGCGACGACGGATTCGCGGTCTCCGACTACACCTCGGTCGATCCCGAGCTCGGTTCGTGGTCGGACGTGCGCGGTTTGGGCGCGACGCACCGGCTGATGTTCGATGCGGTGATCAACCACACCTCGAGCGAGCACCCCTGGTTCGGGGCGTGGCTCGCCGACGACCCGCGCTACGCCGGGCACTTCCGTGCGGTGGATCCGTCGACCGATCTCTCGGATGTGGTGCGTCCCCGCACGACGCCGCTGCTGACGCCCTTCGAGGCGACGGACGGCACGACGCGGCACGTCTGGACCACCTTCAGCGCCGACCAGGTCGACCTCGACTACCGCGACCCGCGGGTGCTGCTGGACGTCATGGACGTGCTGCTGCGCTACGTCGAGGAGGGCGCCACGATCCTGCGCCTCGACGCCGTGACCTTCCTGTGGAAGGAGATCGGGCACCCATCGGCGCACCACCCCAACACGCACCGGGTGCTCCAGGCGATCCGCGCCGCCTTCGAGCGGGCGGCCCCCGGCGTCGTGATGCTCACCGAAACCAACGTCCCGCATGCGGAGAACGTCGGGTACTTCGGCGACGGCCGCAACGAGGCGCAGATGGTCTACAACTTCGCGCTTCCGCCGCTCGTGCTGCACGGATTCCTCTCCGGCAGCGCCCGCTACCTCACGGAGTGGGCTCGCGAGCTGAGCGCACCGTCGGACGAGACGACGTTCTTCAACTTCCTCGCCTCGCACGACGGCGTCGGCGTGCGCGCCGTCGAAACCCTGCTCCCGCGCGACGAGGTCGCCACGCTCGGCGCTGCGGCCGAGGCCCGCGGGGGCTACGTGTCGTACAAGAGCAACAGCGACGGCAGCACGAGCCCGTACGAGCTGAACATCAACTACTGGGATGCCCTCAACGGCGATCCGACGTCGGACGCCCCCCTCGATCTCCAGGTGCGTCGCTTCCTCACCGCCCACGCGATCATGCTCGCACTGCCCGGCGTTCCGGGGATCTACGCGCACAGCCTGCTCGGATCGCGCGGCGACCGGGCCGGCGCCGAGGCGTCCGGGCGGCCTCGCACCATCAACCGCGAGCGACTCGACTGGGACACCCTCACGGCCGAGCTCGACGACCCCGAGCACCGACGCCGCAAGGTCCGGGATGGCTTCCGAAGGTTGCTCTCGGCGCGGCGGTCGCACGCCGGCTTCGATCCGATGGCACCGATGCGGGTGCTGGATGCGCCGGAGGGGGTGTTTGCGATCGAGCGGACGGCTGCGGACGGCGGTCGGATCGTCGCCGTGCACAACGTCGGGGCGGCCCTTGTCGACGTCGCAGGCTTCGCCCCACGTGGCGCCGACCCGCTCGCCGCTGTCGGACCCGGGGCGGTCGACGGCGAACTGGCGCAGTACGCAACGATCTGGTGGCAGGGATGAGACGGCCGTCGCAGAGGCTTCCACGCGTCGGCCTCGTCGTAGTCGCGCTGACGCTCCTCGCCGCGTGCACCCAGGGTGGCCCGGCAGCGATCCTCGTGATCTCCCCGGGAAGTGTGTTCGCCGAAGCCGAGGTCGGCGAACGCCCCGTCGTGGTGCTTACCATCGCAAACGAAGGCACCGGCGTGGGGAACGTGACGTTCACGAGCAGCGACACCCGTCTGTCCATCGAGCCGCCGTTGGTATCGGTGGCCCCCGGCACGTCGACGACGGTCACGGTCGCGGCCTTCTGTGACGTCCAAGGAGACGTGGAAACGCCAGTCGTCGCGCAAATCGGATCCAAGAGTGCATCGATTCCGTTCTTCCGCACCTGCGCGGGTCACGTGGCCTACCTCCCTGGCGACACGAGTGAACCCAACGGTGAGCCGGCGGAGCTCTCGCTTCCCACACCCGGCAGCGGCCTCGACTTCGATGTCGTGGTGGAAGCTGGAGCGACCTGGCTGGCGTCGGTGTCTCCTCTGGCGGGAACCACGGGCGACGCGCGCCTCGAGGTGACGCTCGATCCGGAGGCTTGCTCCGAGCGCGGTGTGCTCGGGGCCGAGATCCGCCTCGAATTCTCGGACGGTTCCGCGTACGGCGCTCGCGCGTTCCGGATCTGCGAAGCGTCGGTCGCTCCGACCGGCTATGACATCGCCCTGCTCTTTTCGGGGGACGGCTTCACCGCAGAGAGCTTGACTGCCTTTCTCGACGCAGCAGAGAGATGGGAGCAGGTGATCGTTGACGACATCGCCGACGACACCTTGGATGCGAGTACGACGACGTGCCTTGGCGAAGCGCCCGATCGTATCGGACTCGATGTAGACGACCTCGCGATCGACGCCCGCATCGTCTCGATCGACGGCGTCGGCGGAATCGTCGGGCGTGCGGGTCCGTGTGGACG
>CBDUCW010000001.1:0-33393 GCA_965365745.1 uncultured Trueperaceae bacterium | reverse complement strand
GCGGCCGCGCGCTCCGGAACGCCCCAGAGCGCCGTCCGACCTCCGAGCCGAAGCAGCGGGGCGAGCTCGGCACCCGTCGCGAAGGTCGCGTGCTGCACGAGCAGGAGGTCGAGATCGGCGGCCGCGAGTTCGCCGGCGGCGCGCTCGGCCTCGTCCGCGCTCGTGACCGCCGACGGCGGAACGCGGGCCCCGTCGCGGGCCTGCGCCACCTCGCTGCCGACCGTCGCGGTGACCAGTTCGAAGCCCAGCCTCGGCCCGAGGTGCGCGAGGCCCTCGAGGCTCCGCGCCACGACGGCGTTCGCGTCCCCCTTGAAGGCGGGCCGGATCAGCGGCACGTAGCCGATGCGCAGCGGCGCGGAGGCGAAGATCGGCGCCACGTCAGCCCTTCACGCCGCCGGCGGTGAGGCCGCTGATGATCCGCTGCTGGAAGAACAGGATCAGCAGAACGAGCGGGACGATGCCCAGCGTCAATGCCGAGCTGATGATCGTCCAGTCGAAGCTGAATTCGCCCTGGTAGAAGATGATCCCCACCGGAATGGTGCGCATGGTCATGTCGGTGTTGAAGGTGAAGGCGAGCAGGAACTCGTTCCACGAGTTCACGAACACGATGATCCCGGCCGTCACCACGCCGGGCGCCGACAGCGGGGCCACCACGCGGAACAGCGCCCCGAGGCGGGTCGAGCCGTCGACCATCGCCGCCGCCTCGAGATCGGGCGGGATCAGCTGGAAGAAGCTCGTGAGGATCAGCGTCGCGATGGGCAGCGACAGCGCCACGTAGGGGATGATCAGCGCCCAGTAGGTGTTGAGGAGGTTGGGCGTGCGCACCGTGTCGGGCAGGAAGCCGAAGCCGAGCGCCTCGAAGTAGCCCACGATCGCGCCGAGCAGCGGCACGTCGACGCCGACGAAGAGGCGGTAGAGCGGCACGAGCAACACCAGGGCCGGGAACATCGAGGTCATGACGATGCCGACCATGATCCAGCGGCGCCCCGGCACGTCGAGCCGCGCGAGGGCGTACCCGGCGAGGGCCGCGAACAGCACGCAGACGAGCGTCGAGACCACCGACACGACCACGGAGTTGAGGAAGAAGCGCGCGAAGGGGTTGGCGCGGAAGACCTCGACGTAGTTGGCGAGCGTGGCCGCGTCCGGCAGGTAGGTGATCGGTTGCCGCACGAGCTCGCCGTCGGTCTTGAGCGAGGTCAGGAACAGCCAGAACGCCGGGAACATGCCGCCGACGATCATCGCCACGAGGGCCACGGTCACGAGCACGGTGGCCAGAATCGATCGGCGCTCAGTCATCGGTGAAGATCCAGCGCAGGTAGAGGATCGTGATCGCGAAGCTCAGCACGAACAACACCACCGAGAGCGCGGCGGCGTAGCCGATGTTCGAGTTCGAGACGGTGTTGTAGATGTACAGGCCGAGGGTCTCCAGGCTGCGTCCGGGGCCCCCGTTCGTCATGGCGTAGGGGATGTCGAAGGTCTGGATCGCCGTCAGGGTGCGGAAGATCAGCGCCACCGCGATGGCGGGCCGAAGCAGCGGCAGCGTGACGGACCAGAAGCGCTGCCAGGCGTTCGCGCCGTCGACCGTCGCCGCTTCGTACAGGCTCTTGTCGATCGACTGCAGGCCGGCGAGCAGGATGAGGGCCACGAACGACGAGGTCTTCCAGATGATCGTCAGGTTCACCGCGAGGATCGCGGGAACCTCGCGGGCGAGCCACAGGATGCCGGCGCTGCCCAGGAGCGAGCGGTCGATCAGCGGTTCGAGCAGGGCGGTGATCTGCAGCCGCGACAGCAGGTCGTTCACCACCCCGTAATCGCTCTGGAACAGCCACGCGAAGGTCAGACCGGTGAACACGCGCGGCATCGCCCACGGAAGGAGCAGCGCCACCCGCCCCAGCCAGCGCAGCGGCGATTCGACGTTCGCGAGCAGCGCCAGCGGCAGGCCGACCAGAAACGAGCCGCCCACCGACACGACGATGATCAGCAGCGTGATCGAGAAGCTGTTCCAGAAGCGGGGATCGCCCCAGCGTCCGCCCTCGGCGGGGGCGAAGCCCATCCACAGACCGAAGACGAGGAGCAGGCCGAGGCCGATCAGGATCCCGGTCGTACGGCCGACGCGGCGCCTCGCCACGCCCCAGCCGAGCGGAACGAGCAAGGCGAGGCCAAGCAGGCGGCCGACCGCGAGGTGGTCGAACGACCACGTCATGGTCCGGCCCCAGAGCATCTTCTGGAAGTGCTCGAGCCCCACGAAGGGGCTGCCGAGCCACGGGCGCAGCAGGTGTTCGCCGTGCAGCGATTGCCACAGCACGGTCACGACCGGATAGAGCATCACCACGGCGAGCGTGGCGAGCGCCGGAGTGAGGAGGAGATAGCCGAGCTGACGGTCGCTGAGATTGCCCTGCCGCAAGCGCCGCCAGAAGCCCGCGCGTCGGCGGGCCGGCGGCGATTCGGTGGGGGCGGATCGATCCATAGGAGAGAGAAAAGATGGGGGCTCCGGAGAGCCCCCGTGGTTCGGGCTACTGCCCGACGATGTCCTCGAGGCCGAACTGGATCTGCTCCAGGGCCTCGTCGGCGCTGATGCTTCGTGCCAGCATCGCGTTGACGGTGGTGCGGATCAGGTCCGACACCTCGCCGTAGTAGGCCGTGACCGGGCGCGGGCGCGCGTTGACGATCACGTCGAAGAAGGCGCCGTAGTGCGGAGCGGCCTCGAGGACTTCGGCGTCCTCGTACAGGCTGTAGCGGGCCGGGATGCGGCTCGCTTCGATGGCGAGCGCCTTCATGACCTCTTCGCTCGCCAGGAATCGCGCCGTGTCGAAGGCGGCCTGCTTCTCGCTGCTGTAGGCGTTGACCGCCCACTGCCAGCCGCCGATGCAGGTGGCCGAGTCGAAGCCGGCGAAGGAGGGCAGCGGCGCGACGCCGACCTTGCCGACGACCTGGCTGTCCTCGTCGCCCTGCGAGCGCGACCAGACGTAGCCCCAATTCAGCATGAACACGACGTCGCCGGCCTGGAACTCGGTGCGGCTGTCGTCGGTGGCGGTCTCGGCGATGTTGGGCTTGGTGATGCCGATGTCCATCGTCGAGAGCAGGAAGTTCATCGCGCGGCGGCCCTCGTACGTGTTGACGGTGATCTCACCGGCGTCGTTGCGCCAGTTTCCGCCCGCGGTCCACAGCGGCTCGAGGAAGGTGCAGTTGGCGCCCTCGATGGCGGCGCCCTGGTAGTTGAAGCCCTGCAGGCTGGAATCGTTCTCGCCCTGCAGGATGGCGATCGCCTGGCTGACCATTTCGTCCCAGGTCGTCGGCGGCGCGAAGCCGTACTTGTCGAGCAGGTCGCTGCGGTAGTAGAGGAACTGCGCGTCGGTGTAGCTCGGCAGCGCGTAGAGGGTGCCGTCGATCAGGTCGGCCTCGACCGGACCGGGCAGGAACGCCTCGAGGTACGCCATCATTTCGGCGTCGCTCTCGAAGTAGGCGTTGAGCGGCTCGGCCCAGCCGGCGGCGGCGTAGCGGGCCGGCTCGGTGACGTCGATGATGAAGATGTCGATGTCGTCGCTCTGCGACTGCAGGACGGTGTTGAGGTACTGACGCTGGATCTCGGCGGTGTTGCCGCCGATCTCGAACACCACGTCGATGCCGGTCTCGGCCTCGAACGGGGCGACGAGTTCGGTGAGCAGGTCGAGCGGTTGGCGCGAGCCGATGAACACGGAGACTTGCTGAGCGACCGCGAGCGAGCCGCAGGCCAGGACGATGACGAGGGAGAGGAGCAAGCGCTTCATGACGGACTCCTTCGAGCGAGGGGCCCGGTCGGCGTGGGGTGCCGACGCCGGGCGAGAAGGCCGGACGCCGCCGGGTGCGGACGTCCTGGGTCGAGCCTGTACCTTCACCTCCTCCACCGGCGGAGGGGCCGGTCGACGGTCGTTCGGTCGGGGGCGGCCGACGACCCGTCTCGGTCCCGCAGCGGATGCACCGAGATCCCGCGCCGAGGGGCGGCGCGGCTCGAGCTGGACGGAAGCGTCCGGGGGGGCTCGGACGGTTCCCTTGTGGGCTTGGCGCGACCCTAGCACGCACGAATTCGGCCCGGCAATGGCGCTTTGTGGGAGCCGCGCCTACAGCTCGAGCGGCGCCTCGAGGTCGTGCTCGCGAAGCAGCTCGGCGAGGGTTCGCAAGTCGTGGATCGCATGCCCCTTCGTGGTGTTCTGCATCATCACGTAGACCTGCTCGAGCTCCTCGCGCGCGGCGGCGATCCACTGCACCCAGGTGCGCAGTTCGTCGCGGGCGTAGCGGTAGTCGTGCCGCGCGGCGGCGCTCGAAGCGCCGTACCAGGCGTCCTCGTTGCGGCCGTGCATCCGCAGGTAGGCGATGGGCGACGTCACCACGAGGTCGGGCGCCGGCATGCCGCGCACCTGCGGGTAGTCGACCGACACCCAGGTCAGCCCCATCTCGCGGAAGCTCGCCCGCACCGGCTCGACGTGCCACGCCGCGTTGCGGAACTCGACGGCCAGCGTCTCGTCGTCGAACCAGGTGAAGAGGTCGGCCAGCCAGCGACGGTTGGCCGGCGTGCGGTGAAAGCTGTACGGGAACTGCAGCAGGATCGGCCCGAGCATGCCGGCATCGCGCAGCGGCGCGACCGACTCCCGCAGGCGCTGGGCCAGGTCGGCGGTCCCGTCGCGGTCGTGCGTGAAGCTCCGGTGGGCCTTGACCGCGAAGCGCACGCGCCCCCCGGAATTGCGCAGCATCCCCTCGAAGGCCTTGATCCCGGGGATGGCGTAGAAGCTGCTGTTGAGCTCGACGGCGTGGAAGTGGCGGGCGTAGATCGACAGGTAGTCGCGCTTCGCGGTGCCCTCCGGGTAGAGGATCCCGATCCAGTCGTCGTTCGACCAGCCGCCCGTCCCGAGGTGGATCTCCACGGGGCCGCCTAGGGTTCGCGCGGGGCCGTCAGCCGCTGCACGGTGTCGACGCACTCGTCGGCGACCTCGCCGAGCTCGTCGGCGGCGATCAGCTCGAAGTCGTCGAAGTCGAAGCCGGGGGCGACGACGCAGCTCACCAACGCCCAGCCGCCGTCCACGAGCTCGGCGCCGAACACGCGGCCGGCCGGGACCGCGGCCACGAAGGCGTGGTTGCCTCCGGGGCCCAGCACGGTGGTCTCGCAGCCCCCCGCGTCGTCGAAGGCGACGATCCGGAGCGGCCGCCCGGCGTGGAAGTGCCACGTCTCGTCGGACGCGAGGCGGTGCAGGCGCGACACGTCGGGGTGCTCGAGCAGGTAGTGGATGACCGTCATCGCCGCCCGCGGCCCCCCGTGCGTGGCCGCCAGCGCGTCGTCGGCGAGCTCGGTGGACGAGCGGTAGATCGACCGGTACCAGCCGCCCTCCGGGTGCCGCTCGAGGCCGAGCCGGGCGATCCACGCCGCGGCCTCGACGCGGGAGGCGCGAGCTCCGGGCGGCTGCGGGACGGAGGGCGGGAGGTCGCTCATCGGCGGACCGTCAGGGCCCCGTGGCCGACGCGCCGTTCACGACGCCGCGTCGCCGCTCGAGCCGGCCTCGGCGAGCGGAGCGAGCGGCCCGCCCGCGGCCCACAGCGCCGCCTCGGTGAAGTCCGCCGCGGTCGTGGCGGCGCCGGCGCGGACCAGGACCTCGGGCGCGTGCCCGGTCGTCATGCCGACGGTGAGGACGCCGGCCCCGCTGGCGCTGCGGACGCCCGAGGGGGAGTCCTCGAAGGCCACCGCGTCCTCGGGGCGCAACTCGAGCCGCTCGAGCGCCGTCCGGTAGGCGAGCGGGTCGGGCTTGCCACGCGCCAGCTCGCCCGCGAGCACCTCGACGTCGAACGCCCCCTCGAGGCCGATCGCGCGCAGCATGAAGGCGGCGTTCGCCCGCGGAGCGTTGGTGACGAGCGCCAGGGCGAGCCCCTGCGCGCGGGCGCGGTCGAGCAGTCGGGTGAGGCCCGGAAGGCGCTCCAGCTCGCCGGCGTGCTCGCGGAAGCTGGCCTCCTTCTGCCGGGCGACCTCGAGCGCCTCGTCGGCGCCGAGGTGGGGAAGCAGGTCGGCGACGATGTCGGGGTTGAGCCGCCCCGAGATCTCCCGGCGGTAGCGGGCCTCGTCCATCGCCACGCCGTGCTCGGCGAGCACGTCGCGCCACAGGCGGTAGTGCAGCGGATCGCTGTCGGTCAGGGTTCCGTCGAGGTCGAGCAGGAGTGCGCGCACGAGCCCGAGCCTAGCAAAGAGCGTCGGGGCATCCCGGTCGTCGTCGGGGAATCGGGCGCGACGACGGTGCTGCCCGGACGAGGCTCCCCGGTCGAATCCCCGGCCGAGCTCGCTTCGCTCGAGCCCCGAGATCGGGCGCTAGCGGTGCCGCAGCGCCAAGGCGACGCCGACCGCGAGCATGGCGCCGGCCAGCACCAGGATCGACCAGGGGACCGCGCGCAGGCTGGTCGCCTCGACCGCCGCGCCGATCAACCAGGCCGTCGCCACCGGCCCCAGGCTCGCGCCGGCGACGACCACCGGGGCGAAGCGCTCCGAGCGCTCCGGGAAGCTCCGCTCCAACCAGGCCAGGCCGGTCGGAAAGATCGGCGCCAAGCCGAACCCCACCACGACGTAGGCCGCCGGCGCGAACGGCGAGGCGAGCGCGGCCGCCGCGCCAGCGACCGCGACCGTGGCCGATCCGAGGACCAGCGTTCGCGGGCCGAGCCGCGCCGACAAGGGGGCGGCCACCAGCCGCCCCACCATCAACGCGCCCCAGAACAGGGCCGGCAGCACGGCGGCGGCTTCGACCCCGAGCGTCGGCGCCAGGTACTCGGTTTCCCACGAGGCGACGCCCACCTCCACGGCGACGTAGAGGAAGTAGAACAGCGCGAAGCCGGCGACGCCGGCCAGCACGGCCACCGAGGGGACCGGCTGCGCCGGCGGAACGTCGGGTTCGTCGACCCGGGCCAGCGGGAGCAGCACGGCCAGGCCCAGCACCCCCGCGATCAGGAACGCGATCCCGAAGCGCGGCAGCAGGAGGCCGACGAGCAGCGGCCCGAGGACGGCCCCGACGCCGAACATGGCGTGCAACAGGTTGAGCGCGGGAGCCCGACCGCGCTCGAAGCCGCGCACGAACAGCAGGTTGACGCCCACGTCGAGCAGCCCGAAGCCCACGCCCACGAGCGCTCCGGAGACCAGCACGAGCGCCCAGCTGGGCGCCACCCACACCCCGAGGAGGCCCGCCGCGAGGCAGGCCGCGCCACCCACCAGGCTTCGTCGGTACCCCAGCCGCGCCAGCACGAGCCCCGACAGCGCGATCGCCGCGAACGACCCCAGGAAGTGCGCGCTGACCACGAAGCCGACGGCCTGCTCGCCGATGCCGAAGCGGGCGCGGAAGGCCGGAAACGCCGGGCCGTACATCGACTGCGCGGCGCCGATCAGCACGAACGTCGCGAAGCCCGTGAGCAGCATGCGGCGGCGGACCGGATCGGCCAGCAGCGTTCGGAGGGGCGTGGGGAGGCGGCGCACGGCAGCGAGCGTAACGCGCCCCGGCCGCGCCGAATCCGTGTAGGCCAGCTCCCATGCTTCCGCCGACGGCGCACCCATACTCAAAGGGAACGAGGTCGGGGCGCGTCCGGCGCCACCGAGCCCACCACGGCCTGTACGCGCCCCCACCTCGACGCCGCTCCACGGGAAGGAGGATTCCATGCGAATCTTCGCTCTGTTCCCAGACAGTTCCGCCCTCGACGCCGCCAGCGACGCGCTCGATCGAAACGGCTTCGGGGACGCCATCGAGCACGTCCGCGACGCGAACGACGGCCGTGAGCCCACACGCGCCGGCGGCCCCGCCACGGGGGTCGGCGCCACCACGGTGATCACCGGAGGCGGGCATCCGACGGCCCAGGCGCTGGCGTCGTCCCTCGGCGAGGCCCGCCTTCCCGACGCGGTCGCGGACATGCTCGAAACCGCCGACGATGGCGCCCGCCTGATCACGCTCGAGCTCGGAGACGACGCGCCCCTCGACACGCTCGCGCGCATCCTCGAACCCCATGCGGCCCGCGTGATTCGGGCCTAGACGACACATTCCCCCGGCGGCACATTGCCGTCGGCCTGCGCGCCCCTCCGGCCGCATCCGGTCCGCTCGCCCGGGTCGGCCCGGAGGGGTGCGCTGGTTCGCACGGGCCCGGTCGGCGCTCGGGGGCGCCGCGAAGGAAGGCCGTGCAGGACGCATCGGCGACGAGCGGCCCCCACTCGCCCCTGCTATACTCCACGTCTGTGTTCACCGGAGGCTCTCGTGACTGACGCCCGTTCCCCATCCCCCACCGCACCCGCCGCCGCCGAGGCGCGCCGAGGACGCCCGACCGACGTCGACGTCGATGCGCTTCGCCGCCTGTTCCTCGAGTTCTTCGAGGGCAAGGATCACCTCGTGTATCCGTCGGCCTCGCTCGAGAGCGACGACCCGACGCTGATGTTCACGAGCGCCGGCATGGTGCAGTTCAAGCCCTACTTCCTGGGCGCCACGCCCAAGTTCGCGGGCTACGAGGGCGTGCATCACCGCGTCACGACGGCGCAGAAGTGCCTCCGGATCAACGACATCGAGAACGTCGGTCGGACGCTTCGGCACCACAGCTTCTTCGAGATGCTCGGCAACTTCTCGTTCGGCGACTACTTCAAGCCCGAGGCGGCCGCCTGGGCCTGGGAGTTCCTGACCGAGGTCGTCGGGCTCGACCCCGAGCGCCTGTACGTGACGATCTACACCGACGACGATCCCGCCTACGACGTGTGGGTGAACGAGGTCGGCGTGCCGGCCGAGCGCGTCAGCCGCTGGGGCGAGGACGAGAACTTCTGGCCGGCCAACGCCGTGTCCGAGGGCCCCAACGGCCCCTGCGGTCCCTGCAGCGAGATCTTCTACGACCGCGGTCCCGAGTACGGCAGCGACGACGAGGACGGACCCAACACGGGCAGCGGCGATCGCTTCGTCGAGGTCTGGAACCTGGTGTTCACCCAGTTCGACCGCAAGGACGGCGGCGAACTCGAGCCGCTCCCGCAGCAGAACATCGACACGGGCCTCGGCTTCGAACGCTTCGTCGCCGTCGTCACGGGCGCCGAAGACGCCTACGCGACGCCGCTGTTCCAGCCCACGATCCAGCGCGTCGCCGAGCTCTCGGGGAAACCCTACGAAGGGATGGAGAGCACCTCGCACCGAGTGATCGCCGACCACGTGCGCGCGGTCGTCTTCGCGGTCGCCGACGGCGTGCTCCCCTCGAACGACGGCGAGGGCTACATCGTGAAGATGCTGCTGCGCCGCGCCGCCCGGCACGCCTGGATGCTCGGCCTCCGCGACCCCGTCCTGCATGGCCTCGTGCCCCAGGTCGTCGAGGCGATGGGCTCGGCCTACCCCGAAATCGCGACCAACCAGGAGCGCATCCAAGCGGTCCTCAAGGCCGAGGAGGGCCAATTCCTCAAGTACCGCCAGTCCGGCATCGACCGCGTCCGCGGCGTGATCGACGAGGTCAACGCGCGCGGCGCCGACGAGATCCCCGGCGACGTCGCCTTCGAGCTCTGGGACACGTTCGGCTTCCCGCTCGACATCACGCTCGAGATGGCCGCTGCCGAGGGTCTCGGCGTCGACCGCGACGGCTACGCCCGCGCGCGGGAGAAAGCGCGCGAGGCCTCCCGCGGCGGGGGCGCCGGCGGCGAGCTGTTCCATGCCGACGGCAACGCGCTCGGCCGCATCGCCGAACGCAGCGACGAGAGCGAGTTCGTCGGCTACGACCGCACCGAGGCCGAGGCCACCGTCGTCGCCCTGCTCGACGGCGAAGACGAGGTCGACACGCTCGGCGAGGGGCGCCGCGGCGTCGCGATCCTCGACCGGACGCCCTTCTACCCCGAGGGCGGGGGGCAGGTCGGCGACCCCGGAAAGCTCGAGTGGAGCGGCGGCGCCGCCGGCGTGACGGGCACGACCAAGAGTCGGCAGGGGCTGATCCTGCACGAGCTCCGGATCGTTCGCGGAACGCTGCACCAGGGGCAGACGGTCGCCGCCCGGGTCGACCCGGCGCGCGCCGCGACCCAGAAGCACCACACTGCCACCCACCTGCTCCATGCCGCGCTGCGCGCCGAGCTCGGCAGCCACGTGGCCCAGGCGGGGTCGCTGGTGGCCCCCGATCGGCTGCGCTTCGACGTGAGCCACCCGGAAGCGATCGGCGCCGACCAGCTCGCGCGCATCGAGACGCTGGTGAACCGCTGGATCCAGGCCGACTTCGCCGTGCAGTGGCGCACCGTGCCCATCGCCGACGCGCGCGACGCGGGCGCGATGATGCTCTTCGGCGAGAAGTACGGCGCCGAGGTGCGCATGGTGTCGGTGGGCCCGGGCGCCGAGGACATCGGCCAGCCCGGCCAGGACGCGATTTCGATCGAGCTGTGTGGGGGAACGCACGTCGCGCGGACGGGCGAGATCGGCGCCTTCGTGATCACCGGCGAATCGGCGGTCTCGGCCGGCGTCCGTCGCCTCGAAGCGCTGGCCGGCATGCCGGCGATCGCCCACCTGCAGGAACTCAAGGGCACCGTGGCCGACCTCGCTCGCGATCTCGGCGGCGCTCCCGACGAGCTGGCCGACCGGGTGGCGAAGTTGCAGACCGACCTCAAGGACAGCCAGCGCACGGCGCAGACCCTGCGCGACAAGCTGGCCGCCGCCCAGACGGCCGGCGCCACGCGTTCGACGGTGCGCGAGGCGGCGGGCATCCGCTACGCGACGCAGGTGCTCGAGGGGCTCGACGGCGGTGCGCTGCGCAACGCGGCCGACACCATGCTCGCCAAGAGCGACGCCGACCTCGTGGTGCTCGCGTCGGGAACCATGCTCGTCGCCAAGGCGAGCGACGAGGCGCAGGCGCGGGGCGCGCACGCCGGCAACCTGATTCGCGAGGTCGCCGGCCGTGCCGGCGGCGGGGGCGGCGGACGCCCCGACATGGCGCAGGCCGGTGCCAAGGACGCCGACAAGGTGGCCGCCGCGCTCGACGCGGTCGGCGAGATCCTCGAGGCCCTGGCCAAGGGGTCGTGAGATCGACGCCCGAACCGCGCCTGCCGACGATGCAGCGCCGAGCCGTCCGCGCTCGGCGCTGAGCACGGCCCCGACCCGGCTCCCGCAGCTCGTCGCGATCGATCTCGACGGCACGCTGCTGCGCTCGGACGGGGACGTCGCCGAGCGCTCGGTGCGCGCCCTGCACGCCCTGGGGAGCGCCGGCTGCCGCGTCGTGCTCTGCACGGGGCGACCGCCGCGCCTGACCCGAGGCCTGATGGAGCGCACCGGCGTCGACACCGCCATCGTGTACAACGGCGCCTCGCGCATCGACGGTGCGGCCACCGTGCACGAGCTGCAACTCGACGCCGCCACGGCGTTCGACGTGCTCGAGCGCGCCCGGCGGAACGCGCCCGGGAGCCTGCTGGCCCTCGAGACGAAGCACGGCTGGTACCTCGACGATGCCCTCTGGGAGCTGCGCCGCCCCTACCTCGAGCGCCACGGGCGCCGCCCGCACGGCATCGGCGCGGTCGAACGCTTCGCAAGCGACGGCGTGATCAAGATCCTGGTGCGGCACCCCGAATTCGACGCCGACGAGCTGGCTCGACGCATCGGAGCCGACGATCGCGCCTATGCGACCTGGAGCGGCCTCGACCTGCTCGAACTGCTGCACCCGGACGTCAACAAGCGCGGCGCCGTCGCCCGGCTCGCGGCCCGACTCGGCGTCGCCCGCGAGCGCGTCGCCGCCTTCGGCGATCAGCGCAACGATCGCGAGCTGCTCGCCTGGGCCGGCCTCGGCGTGGCGATGGGCAACGGAGCCGACGATGCGCGGCGGGCGGCCGACGTGGTCGCCCCGAGCAACGACGACGACGGCGTCGCCGCGACGATCGAGGCGTGGCTCGCGGCGCACGCGCCATCGAACGGCACGCCCGGCGCCGTCGCGCCGGGCGCCGAGGCGGCGCCGAGCGGGGACCGTCGGTGAGCGCAGCCGGCGACCGCGCGCCCGAGGGCGCCGAGGCACCGACGTCGGGCGACGCCCGCGCACCCGTGCCGGGCTCGGCGGTGCTGGGGCTCGACGTCGGCGATGCCCGCATCGGCGTGGCCGCCGGGCGAATCGGCTCGGGCTTCGCCTTCGGGCGCGGCGTGGTGCCGGCGCGGGACCCCCAGCAGGCCGTCGAGGAAATCGCAGCGCGGGCGCGCCATGAGGGTGCCACGTGGATCGTCGTGGGCTTGCCGCTCCGCACCGACGGCCGCCCGTCGGCGCAGGCCGAGCGCGTGCGGGCCTTCGCCGACGCGCTGCGCGCGGCCGGCTTCACGATCGTGTTCGAGGACGAGCGCTTCACCAGCGAGATCGCCAAACAGCATCTGCGCGCGTCCGGGGCGCCCCGCTCGCGGCGCCGCGAAAAGGGCCGCATCGACGAGGGCGCCGCTCGTCTGATCCTTGAGACCTACCTGCAGCGCTTCGCGACGCCGCCTCCGCCCCCGCCGGAGCTCGCGCCGTGACGACCGACCGGCCCTCGAACGGAACCGAGCCCGAGCGCAGCGCGGCCCCGACGCGCCCCGGCCGGCGCCGGCGCCTGCTCGGCGTGGCGGTGGCCGTGCTCGCGATCGCCGCGCTCGCCGGCGGCCTGTGGGTGCGCGACCAGCTCGCGGCCCCGGCGACGCGGGGCGCCGAGGTCGGCTTCGAGGTCGAGCCCGGCTGGGCCGGCGCGCGGGTGGCGCTCGAGCTCGAGCGCGCCGGCCTCGTGAAGAACGCGCGGGTGTTCCGCTACTACCTGCAGGTCACGGGGCTCGACCGGAGCGTGGGCGAGGGGCTCTACGACCTCGCGCCCACGATGCCGGCGCCGGAGATCGCCGAAGCGCTGGCCGAGGGCGGGCGCCCCCGGACGGTGCGCGTCGTCGTTCCCGAAGGCTTCCGGCTGCGCGAGGTCGTGGCGCGGCTCGCCGCCGCGGGCTTCGGCGACGCGGACGCGCTCGACGCCCTGACGTCCGATCCGACGGCCCTGGGCATCCCGTTCGCACCCGAAGATGCGACGGCGGAGGGCTACCTCTTCCCGGCGTCGTACGACTGGCCGGTCGACACGACCGCGAACCAGGCGCTCACGGCCATGACCGATCGCTTCCTCGACGAACTCACCGAGGGGGTGCGGGCCCAGCTCGATGCGGCCGGGTTCCGGGTGCACGAGTGGGTGACGTTGGCGTCGATGGTGCAAGCCGAAGCCGCCGACGCGACCGAGATGGGCGTCATCGCCGGCGTGTTCCGAAATCGGCTCGACATCGGCATGCCGCTGCAGAGCGATCCCACCGTGGCCTACGGGCTCGGCAAGCGCCTGCCGGAGCTCGATCGCAGCGCCGGCGACTTCGCGAACGACCACCCGTGGAACACCTACACACGGCCCGGGCTTCCCCTGGGCCCGATCGGCAATCCCGGGCACGATGCCCTGCACGCCGTGCTCGAGCCCGAGCGGCGATCGCCCAGCGGCGCCCTGTGGCTCTACTTCCTCCACGGGCGCGACGGCGACGACGCGGTCTTCCGGGTCAACACCACGCTCGACGCGCACACGCGCGACGTCCTCCGGTACCTGCGCTAGGCCGCACGAAGCGCGTCCTGGAGCGCCTCCCTGCCGCGTCATCGTCGTTGACGGGACCCCGCGGAGCGGGTACGATGACGCGATTCTCGCCAGCCCAACCGCGTCGGCGCACGGCCGCCGCCCCGGTGCGTCCGCAGCCATCCGGAGGAGTCCCGTTGTGACGATTCCACCCCCCGTTGGTTCGCCGCTCGACCGATCGGATCGATCGTGAGCGGCCCCTCCTCGTCCGCGCCGTCCGCGAGCGCGTCGACGTCCGACGCCGGGCCGCCGCCCGCATCGAACGACGTGGCCGCGCGCCCGCGCGGGTGGGACTTCCCCCTCGCGGTGTCGCGCGGGATCGACGCGACGACGACGGCGATCGGCATGGCGATGTGGTGGGTGACGCTGTTCATGGTCGTTGTGGGCTTTATGAACGTCGTCGGCCGCAACTTCTACTCCTTCATCCTGGACACCTTCGGCAGCGGCGTGGCGCACTTCATGTCCGGCAGTCCGCACATCGCGCTGCAGACCTACGGCTACGATCTGGTCTTCCTCCTCGGCGCCGCCTACGTGTTCCGCACCGATGCGCACGTGCGCGTCGACGTCGTTTTCTCGCAGCTCCCCTACCGGGTGCGCTCGTGGATCGACATCGGCGGGATCCTGCTGTTCCTGTTCCCGTTCTGCTGGCTGGGGTTGTTCTACAGCCAGTCGTACATCGGGCGCTCGTGGGCCTCGCTCGAGACCTCGATGAACTCGGGGTTGCCGATCTACCCCATCAAGACGGTGATCGTCGTGGCCTTCGTGCTCCTGATCACGCAGGGCATCAGTGAGCTGATCAAGCACGTCGCCTTCCTCGCCGGGCACCCGAATTCCCGCAGCGTGCACGCGCTCGAAGAGCAGGCCGAAGCCACCCGCACGGTGCGCGTAGCGCGCTCGGCCGACGCCGACGCCGACGCCACCGACGAGGCGGCCCTCTCGTGATCGGCATCTTCATGTTCGGCGCCGCGGTCGTCCTGCTGCTCGTGGGCTTCCCGGTCGCCTTCAGCTTCGGAGGCACGGCGGTCCTGTTCACCCTCCTCGGCTCCGATCTGCTCCCCAATCTGATCGGCATCGACTTCCCCTGGGAGCCGGCCTTCCGGGCCGCGCGGCTCAACATCCTGCCGCAGCGCATCTGGGGCGTGATGTCGAACGACGTGCTCGTGGCCGTCCCCTTCTTCGTGTTCATGGGCGTCATGCTCGAGAAGTCGGGCCTCGCCGAGCAGTTGCTCGAGACGATGGGTCTGCTCTTCGGCAGCCTGCGCGGCGGTTTGGCGATCTCGGTGGTCGCGGTCGGCGCACTGCTGGCCGCCTCGACCGGCATCGTCGGCGCCTCGGTCGTGACGATGGGCGTGCTCGCGCTGCCGGTGATGCTCAAGTACAACTACAGCAAGACGCTGTCCACGGGGGTGATCGCGTCCTCGGGGACGCTCGGACAGATCATTCCCCCGTCGATCGTGCTGGTGATCCTCGGCGACCAGATCGGCGTCTCGGTCGGCGATCTGTTCCTCGCCGCCTTCGTGCCCGGCTTCATGCTCGCCGGCCTGTTCATCCTCTGGGTCGTCTTCGTCGCGATCACGCGCCCCAAGGAGGCGCCGGCCCTCCCCGCCAGCGAGCGGCAGATCGGCGCCGGCGCGCTCGCGCTCCGCGTCGTGAGCAACCTGATCCCGCCGCTGTTCCTGATCCTTCTGGTGCTCGGCACGATCTTCTTCGGGATCGCCACCCCTACCGAGGCCGGAGCGATGGGCGCCGTGGGCGCGATCCTGCTGGCCGCCCTGAACCGCAAGTTGGGCCTCAAGGCGTTGACCGACACGATGGATCAGACGGTCAAGCTGACCTCGATGGTGTTCATCATCCTGGTCGGCGCCACCGCCTTCAGCATGGTGTTCACGGCGCTCCACGGCGACCGGGTGGTGCAGGACTTCCTGATCAACATCCCCGGCGGGCAGACCGGGTTCCTGTTCTTCACGATGCTCGTGATCTTCGTTCTCGGCTTCTTCATCGACTTCATCGAGATCACCTTCATCGTCGTGCCGCTGCTCAGCCCGATCGCGCTCGCCTTCTACGGCCCCGACCTCATGGTCTGGTTCGGGGTCCTGATCGGCATGAACCTGCAGGCGTCGTTCCTCACCCCGCCCTTCGGCTTCGCGCTCTTCTACCTCAAGGGCGTCGCGCCCCCCGAGATCGAGACCCAGCACATCTACCGCGGGATCATCCCGTTCATCATCATCCAGCTGATCGCCGTGCTGCTCGTGGCGCTGTTCCCGAGCATGGTGACCTGGCTGCCGAACCTGGCCGCGAACTAGCGGGCGGCAGGCCACCCACGTCAACGTCCCCGCCGCGACGGTCGCGGCGGGGACGTAGGGTTCCCAGACGGGATGAGCGGCGGAGCGCCGCTCGGCGACCTCAGTTGGGGATCGCGTAGTCCAGGAAGGCCTTTTCGCTGATTGCGTGGAAGGCGCGGATCTCTTGGCGGAACGCGTTCCACTGCTCGTACACGCGCCCGTAGAACTCGTTGCTCTCGGCGTTCTCGGCGTGGATCTCGTCCATGTAGCCTTCGAGCACCTGGAGCACGTCGTTCGGGAAGGTCCGGAGTTCGACCCCTCCGGCGCTGAGGATCCGCTGCAGCGCGGCGCCGTTCTTGGCGTCGTAGTCGGCGAGCATCTTCTGGTTCGCGGCCGCCGAAGCCACCTGGATCGCGTCCTGGACGTCGACCGGGAGGTCGTTGTAGACGTCGAGGTTCACGTACGTGCCGAGTGTGGGTCCGGGCTCGTGCCAGCCGGGCGCGTAGTAGTACTGCGCCACCTGGTTGAAGCCGAGGATCTCGTCGTCGTAGGGACCGACCCACTCGGTGGCGTCGATGACGCCGCGCTCGAGCGCGAGGAAGATCTCGCCGCCGGCGATCGTCTGCACGTTGGCGCCCGCGCGGCGCATGACGGCGCCGCCGAGGCCCGGAATGCGCATCGTGAGGCCCTGGAGGTCGGCCGGGCTGTTGATCTCCTTGTTGAACCAACCGCCCATCTGCACGCCGGTGTTTCCGGCGGCGAAGGCGATGAGGTTGTCGCGCGCGTTGAGCTCGTCCCACAGCGCCTGCCCGCCCCCGGAGGTGAGCCACGCGTCCATCTGCTGCGCGTTCAGCCCGAACGGAACGGCGGTGAAGAAGCCTTGGGCGGCGTCCTTGTTGACGTAGTAGTACGACGCCGTATGGCCCATCTCGAAGGCGCCCGACGACACCGCGTCGTAGACCTCGAGGCCGCCGACCTGCGCGCCCGCGGGGAACACCTCGACCTCGATGTCGCCGTCGGTGATCTCGCTGAGGAACTGCGCCGTGTTGGTGGCGCCTCCGAAGATCGTGTCGAGCGACGTCGGCCACGACGTCACCATGCCGAATCGATACGTTGCGGCCTGCGCGTTCGCGAACATCAGCGGCGACAGGGTCGCGCTGGCGGCCACGACGCCGGCCTTCTTGAGGAAGTCTCGACGTTTCATTCCTACCTCCAAGCGGTGAGGAACAGCGGAGAGGGGCGTCAGATTGTGAGAACCGCCCCACTCTACCGAGCCTCGCTCCCTGCCGCAAGGTGTGTCCACCACGCACGAACGCACGATCGGGCGCAGTCCGGGGGGAATCGCCGAGCGATCGAGCCGGGCCGGGCGCGGCGGGAGGAAGCGGCGCGCCAAGCGTGATAGATTGCCAAGCGGTGACGCTGTGGCTGGGTCTCTCCGCTCGCCCGCGCTCCGAAGGCCCGACCGCACTCCGGTGCGCCGGCTGCCGGCACGCGACGCGAACCCACCCCCCACGCTGCGCACCATGCGCGTGGCACCGCCCCGCGGTCCGCGCGCCGTCCGCTCCTCCGCCCGCCCCTCGTCAACGAAGCGCCGCCCAACGCGCGGCCACAAGGAGTGCTGCCCCATGAAGAAATTCCTCGTCAGCGTCTTCATCGCTGCCCTGGTGATCACGCTTGCGCCGGTCGCCGCCTTCGCCCAAGACGGCGACGTGCCCGACCGTCTCGTCCTCGGCATGGTCCCGAGCCGCGAGGCCGACGCCATCGTCGACAGCCTCGAGCCGCTCGGCGATCTGCTCGAGCAGGAGATCCTGGTCCCGGTCGACACCTTCATCTCGACCAACTACGTCGGTCTGGTCGAAGCCATGGCCAACGGCCGCGTCGACATCGGCTTCTTCGGCCCCAGCAGCATGGTCCAGGCCATCGACCGCTACGGCGCCGTGCCGATCCTCGCGTCGGTCCGCTTCGGCAGCGCGACCTACAAGTCGCAGTTCAACGTGCCCTGCGACGGCGACATCCAGTCGTTCGAAGACCTCGCCGGCAAGTCGATCGCCTTCGTCGATCCCGGCTCGAGCTCCGGTTACCAGTTCCCGTACGTGTTCCTCAAGAACCAGTACGGCATCGACGCCAACACCGACATGGAGACGATCTTCGCCGGCAGCCACGACGCCGCCGTGCTGGCCGTCTACAACGGTGACGTCGACGTGGCGACGAGCTTCAACGACGCCCGGACCGCCATCGACGATGACTTCCCGGACGTCATGGACAAGATCTGCGTCCTCGGCTACACCGGCGACATCCCCAACGACGGCGTCGTCGTCCGCGAGGGCCTGAGCAGCGATCTCGCACAGCAGATCGCCGACGCGCTCATGGGCATCGCCGACACCGAGGCGGGCCAGGCGCTCACCGAAGAGCTGTTCAACGTGACGTCGTTCGCGCCGATCACCAGCGAAGCCTACGACCCGGTCCGCGAGGTGCTGGCCGAGTTCCAGTAAGACCCACACGGCGCCACGCGCCGAGATCGGCCCCGGGGGCAACCCCCGGGGCCGAATTCCTGCCACCTTCCCCGCCGCCGGCGCGAGCCTCCGCGCCAGGCCGCTCGAGGACACCATGATCGAATTTCGCGACGTAGAGGTCACCTATCCCAACGGCTTCAAGGCGCTCAAGGGCGTCACGCTCGATATCCCCAAGGGTCAGTTCGTGGTCGTCGTCGGCCTCTCCGGCGCCGGCAAATCGACGCTGATCCGCACCATCAACAATCTCGTCGTGCCGTCGGCCGGCGACGTCCGCATCAACGGACGGTCGGTCACGAAGGCACGCGGCCGTGAGCTGCGCCGGCTCCGCAGCGACATCGGCATGATCTTCCAGACGTTCAATCTCGTAAAGCGCTCGTCGGTCCTGCGCAACGTCCTCGCCGGACGCCTCGGTGACGCCAATCCGATCGCGAGCCTGTTCGGCATCTTCACGAAGGAGGACCGGGCGTTCGCGCACGACTGCCTGCGACGCGTCGACATCCCCGAGAAGGCCTTCGTGCGCGCCGACGCCCTCTCGGGCGGGCAGCAGCAGCGCGTCGGCATCGCCCGGGCGCTGGCCCAGAAGCCCGAGGTCATGCTCGCCGACGAACCCGTGGCCAGCCTCGATCCGCCCACCAGCCACGCGGTGATGACCGACCTCAAGCGCATCGCGCGCGAAGACGGCATGACCACGCTCGTCAACCTGCACTTCATCGACATGGCCCGGGAGTACGCCGACCGCATCGTCGGCATGCGCGACGGCCTCATCGTCTTCGACGGGACGCCGGAGGAAGCGACCGACGATGCCTTCGAGGAGATCTACGGGCGTGCGATCGACGCCGAGAAGGACCTCGTCGGTGCCGCCTGACGCTCCCGCCCCCACCGAGCGGGCCGCGACGGCCGCGGTCCCGCGCCCCCCGGCGGCGCAGCGCCTCCGGAACCTGCTGACGCTGGGCATCGTCCTGGCGCTGTTCTTCGTCTCGGCCTGGCAGACCGGATTCGACCTCGAAGCGCTGCTCACCGGGACGCGGGACTTCATCACCTTCTTCGGGCGGCTCACGCCCGACTTCTCGTACCTGCCCGAGATCTGGGAGCCGCTGCTCGAGACCCTCCAGATCGCCTACCTGGGCACGGTCTTCGGCACCACGCTGGCGATGCCGCTGCTGTTCCTCGCGTCGGCGAACACGACCACCGATCCCGTCACGCTGTGGATCGCCCGCAGCATCCTGACGATCCTGCGCTCGATCCCCGACCTGCTCTACGCGGCGATCCTGGCGCCGATCCTGGCGATCGGACCGCTCCCTGGCGTCGTCGCGCTCACCCTGTTCACGATGGCCGTGCTCGCCAAGCTCGGCTCGGAGACGATCGAAGCGGTCGACCCCGGCCCGCTCGAGGCGCTGCGCGCCACCGGGGCGGGGCGCAACAACATGATCGTGTACTCGGTGGTGCCGCAGATCGCCGCCACCATGACGAGCTTCATCCTCTACGTGTTCGAGATCAACGTCCGCGCCTCGGTCATCATCGGCCTGGTCGGCGCGGGCGGGATCGGCGAACCGCTGCTCGCCCGCCTGAACTTCTTCGCCTACGGCGACGTCTCGATGATTATCCTGGTGATCTTCATCGTGGTCCTCGCCATCGACGGCCTGTCGGTCTGGGCCCGCTCGAAACTGATCTGATGGCTGCCACGACCCAATCCCCCACCCCCACCGAGATCCCCCCGACGCCCCCGCGCGTGCTCCGCAACCAGCGGATGCGCATGGGCCTCGTGGCGCTGCTGCTGGCGCTGATCGTCTTCACCCTGGTCACCCTCGACCTGCCGACCTGGGCGCGCGTGCAGCGCGGCCTGCAGAACAACCTGGTCCCGCTGCTGCGCGGCTTCGTGCAGCCGTCGTGGGAGACCGCCCCCTTGGCGCTGAGCGCCATGGCCGAGACCTTCTTCATGGCGGTCATCGGCACGATGATCGGTGGCGCGCTCGCCTTCCCGCTCTCCTTCCTCGCGGCCGGCAACCTGCTCGGCGGCGTGGGCGGCGCCGCGCCCGGCAAGGCCGTGCTGGTCGCGATCCGCACCTTCCCCGAGATCCTGCTGGCGATCATCTTCGTCGCCGCCGCCGGCCCCGGTCCCACCGCCGGGATCATGGCGATGGGGATCCACTCGGTCGGCTTCCTCGGAAAGATCTTCGCCGACGTCATCGAGGGGATCGACCCGGGCCCCAACGAGGCGATCGTCGCGGCCGGCGGGAACCGGCTCGAGGTGTTCCTGTACTCGGTGGTGCCCCAGGTGCTTCCCGAGTTCCTCTCGAATCTGCTCTACCGCTTCGAGATCAACCTGCGCGCGGCGACCGTGCTCGGTCTCGTCGGCGCCGGCGGCATCGGCCTGCCGCTGATCCAGCGCATCTCGTTCCGCCGCTGGGAACAGGTCTCGATGATCCTGCTGGTGATCATCGTCGTGGTGATCGCGGTCGACACGGTGTCGTCGCGCATCCGGCGGCGGCTCGTCTAGACGCGTCGCTCGACCGCCGCATCGGGGCCACGGGGCCGCGATTCGGCGGTCGATTCGGCGGTCGAGTCGGCGGTCGAACCTTCGGTCGAACCCCGGTCGGACCGTCGTCCGCGACACGCACGTTGTGGGGCTATCGCGGCGTGGCCCCGCACGGCACTACGCTGCCGGCATGAAAACGATCACCCACACGCACCCAGTCCATTCCACGCCCCCCGACGCCCCGTCCGACACCGACGCGGAAACGCGCACCGTGGCGTCCTTCGTGCCCCTCGTGGCGCCCCTGCTGGCGGTGCTCGCGCTCGTCCTGGCCACCCTCGCCTCGGGCGTCGCGCAGGCCCAAGGGAGCTGGGCGGGCATCCGGAGCGGATACCCCTTCGGCGTGTCGGCGCACTACGGAATCGTCGACGGACTCGACACCGGGACCGACCTTCGGATCACCGCGCGCGCCTACGCACGCGGCGGCGAAGCGTCGATCGGCGTCGGGCTCGACGCCCTGCGCACCATCGCCGTCGAGGCACCGTTCGAGGTCTACGTCGGCGGCGGGCCCGCGGTCGGCATCCGCGGCTCGGGCGACTTCTTCGTCAATGCGCACGGTCTGGTCGGGGGCGAGTTCCGCTTCTCGGACGTCGACCTCCCCCAGCTCGGCGTCTTCGTCGAGGCCGCCGCCGGCCTGACAATCCAGAGCAATGCCCCGGTGACGTTCCCCGACCTCGACGCTTCGGTCGGCTTCAACTGGCACTTCTGAGGCCAGCCCACGACCCTCCGCGGCCCGCGGGTTCCGCGCGGGGGTGGATCCCGGCCTGCGGCGCCCGGCGTCGCAGGTCTATGCAATTCGCGTGGCGATCCGGCGCAGGCCCTCGAGCGTCAGCAGCGGGTCGTACACGTCGATGCTGGTGCAGTGCCCCTCGAGCACCTCGGCGAAGCCCCCGGTGGCGATGACCGTGAATCGCGGCTCGCGATCGCCGAAGTCCATGCCGCGCATGTGCACGTCGCGGGCCTCGCGCCGGATGCGCCGCACCATGCCGTCGACCATCTCGGCGTAGCCGAAGACGAGGCCCGACTGCAGGGCCGCCACCGTGTTCGTCCCCACGACCCGCGCCGGCGCCACGAGCTCGACGCGCGGCAGCTTCGCCGCCCGGCTCATCAAGGCCTCGGCGGCCACGCCGGGCCCCGGCGCGAGCGCGACGCCGATCAGGCGGTTCGGCGCGAGGATGAGATCGAAGTTCGTCGCCGTGCCGAAGTCCACGCAGATCCAGGCGTCGCTCGGACGCTCCAGGGCGGCGACCGCATTGACCATGCGGTCCGCCCCCACCTCGCGCGGGTTGTCGGTCTCGACCGACAGCAGGGGCCGTACCAGGTCGCTCGTCACCAAGCGCGTTTCGATGCCCCAGTAGCGCGTGAGCGCCTTGGTCAGCTCGGGCCCGACCGGCGGAACCACCGACGACACCACGGCGCGATCCGGGGCCTCGAGATCCTCGAGTTCGAGCAGGTTCTTGAGGAAGACCGCATACTGATCGGCCATCCGCATGCGATTGGTCGACACCCGCCAGTGCGCCACCAGATCGGCCCCGTCGTAGAGGCCCATCACGGTGCTGGTGTTGCCCACGTCGACGGCCAGGAGCACGATGCGGGACTCTACCATCCGCCCCGAGCCCCCCGAGTGCTAGCGTCGTCGGCATGCCGCGCCGCGACCCGCCCCGCGCTCGTCGCCCGTCCTCCGCCCCGGACGGGCGCGTCTCGCTGCGGCGCCTGATCGTTCCCGTCTACCTTCCGACGGCCGCGTTGGCCTTCTCGGAAGGCGTGCTGGTGCCCGTGCTGCCGATCTACGCCGCCGATCTCACCCCGTCGATCGGCGTGATCGGCATGGTGCTGGCGGCGGCGGCGCTGGGCACGCTGCTCGCCGACCTGCCCGCCGGCGCGCTGGTGGAGCGGCTCGGGCAACGGCGCTCGATGGTGCTGGGCGTGCTCCTCGTCGGGAGCAGCGTGCTCGCGCTGCCGCTCGTCCCCGGGCAGGCCGGCGCGCTGGCCATCGCGTGGGTGATCGGGCTGCGCGTGGTCAGCGGCGTGGGGCGGGCGCTGTTCGGACTCTCGCGGCACAGCTTCCTGGCCGAGATCACGCGGCGCGGCGGGCGCGGACGCGCCGTATCGGCCGCAGGGGGCGTCAATCGCATGGGGGCGCTGCTCGGACCGGCCGTCGGCGGGGCGGTGGGGGCGTGGGCGGGGCTCGAGGTCGCCATGGTCGTGGCGGGTGCTGCGCTCCTGGCCACCCTCCCGCTCGTGCTGCGCCTCCCCGGCGCGGCGCCGCAGCCCCGCACGGCGCCCTCGCTGCGCGAGAGCCTCGACCTGCGCGGCCTGCTCGGTCCGCGCCCGGGCGCCGTGGTCTGGGCCGCGAGCGGCCAGCTCCTCGGGCAGGGGATCCGCGCCGGACGCCAGGTGGTCATCCCGCTCTGGGGCGACCTGGTGCTCGGGCTCGGCGTCGGCACGATCGGGTTCGTCGTGTCGCTGGCGGCGCTCATCGATGCGAGCCTCTTTCCGGTCGCGGGCTGGCTGATGGACCGCTGGGGCCGCAAGTGGGCGATCGTGCCGAGCTTCGGCTTGCAGGCGCTCGCCATGGCGGCCCTCCCGCTGACCGGCGGACCGATCGGCTTCGCGGCGGTGGCGGCCGGGATGGGATTCGGCAACGGCCTGGGCGCGGGCACGATGATGACGCTCGGCGCCGACCTCGCCCCGAGCGGGCGCATGAACACGTTCCTCGGGGCCTGGCGCCTGCTCGGCGACGCCGGCCGCATGGTCGTGCCGCTGCTCGTCGGCGGGATCGCCGGCGCGTTGGCGCTGCCGGCCGCAGCGGGTGCGGTGGCGCTCGTGGGTGCCGGGGCCGCGGCCACCTTTGCGTGGGGGACGCCGGAAACGGGCGGCCCACGGGCGCGGAGAGACGACGCTCCCGACGCGCCTTCGACGGGTGCGACGGAGCCCGAGGCCGGTGCCGCGAGCGCGGGTGCACCCTCCCCCGGGTCTGGGCCCGACGCGTCCGATCGGTCCTGAGTCGCGCGCGAAGGCGAACCGCAGCGCTCCCGGGCGCGCAGTGGAGCCGACGAGCGCCCGCACGCGACTCCGGCCCCGTCGGGGCCGGACGGCAGGAACGGGCGGGCCCGAGCCGGCCCTTCCGACCTGGATCGCTGGGCCCAAATCTGGCACTCTGGTTCATGGACCCAACGCACGCATGCCCCCCGGCCGGCGCCCGCCGGTGCGCCCTCTGATGGCGCTGCACGGCTTCGACGGACGGCCCCTCGCCATGCCGTTCTCGCTCGATTCCATCGGCGCCCCCTCGATCGACTCCGCGCCCGGCGAGCGCCAGATCCTCACCTTCGAAACCGAGGGGAGCACGGCGCCGCCGCTCGAAGGCGACCTCCGCGTGAAACTCCAGGTGGTGCACCGCACCCCGCCGCCGCCGCTCCAACCGGTCTCCGCCACGTTCCGGCTCGACGCCGACGTCGGCCTCCTCGAGGGCACCTGGTTCGGCACGATCTACACGGATCCCGAGCACAACCGCTTCGTGATCCACGCCCGCGGCCGCGTGCTGCGCGTGACCGCGGAGCTCGCCGGCCTCGCCTTCGCCGAGCTCGTGGTCGCCAGCGACGTGGACCTCGTGGACGGCCGCCCGGTGCGCGAACACGGCACCCTGACGCTCATCCCCTATGCCGGCCACGAAGGCGCCGCCGGTCGACCGTCCCACGGCGGAGCCGCTCCCGACCCCGGTTGATAGACTCCGCCATGAGCATCAAACCCGACTGGTGGATTCGCGAACGGGCGAAGCAGGGCATGATCGAGCCCTACGTCGAGCACCTCGAGCGCGAGGGCGTGATCAGCTACGGGCTGTCGAGCTTCGGCTACGACCTGCGCGCTGCCCCCGAGTGGCGCGTGTTCGTGAACGCGTTCAACACGGTCGTCGACCCGAAGTCGTTCGACACCGACAGCCTGGTCGAGATCGAGGGCTCGACCTGCATCATCCCCCCGAACTCCTTCGCCCTCACGCGCTCGGTCGAGTACCTGCGGATTCCCGACGACGTCATGGTCGTCGCGCTCGGGAAGAGCTCGTACGCCCGCTGCGGCATCGTGGCCAACGTCACGCCGCTCGAGCCGGGCTGGGAGGGGCACGTGACCCTCGAGCTGTCGAACACGACCCCGCTGCCGGCGAAGGTCTACGCCGACGAGGGGATCGTGCAGCTGCTGTTCTTCCAGGGCGACCGGCCCGAGGTGACGTACGCCGATCGGAAGGGCAAGTACCAGGGGCAGCGCGGGGTGACCCTGCCGCGCCTCTGAGGCGCAGCCTCCGGTCGACGCCCCGCCGGCCGGCGGCCCGCGCGAGCCGTGCAGCGTGTACGACGCCTGCGGTCCGGAAGGGACGCGCCGATCGGGACGCCCGACCGGCCGACGGCGCGAGCCCGAACCGCGCGCGGGCGGCGATCCGCTGCGCCTAGCCCTCGTCCTGCACGGCCGCGGGCAGACGCACGCGGAACACGGTGCGCCCCGGACGGCTCTCGACGTCGAGCGTTCCCCCGTGATGCTCGGCGACCTGCCGGGCGATGGCCAGGCCGAGACCGGCGCCGCCGCCCACGCCCTTGCGGAACTTGTCGAACACGCCCTCCTGCTCTTCGGGGGGGATTCCGGGTCCGTCGTCGCGCACCTCGAGCACGACCCAGCTCCCGTGGCTCCGGCAGGCGACCTCGACGCCGTCGGCGCCGGCCGCCCGCACCGCGTTGGCCGTGAGGTTCCGCACCAGCTGGCGCAACCGCTCGGGGTCGCCCACGAGCACGCGATCCTCGCTCTCCGTCTCGGCGATGCGGACGCCCGGGAACTCCTCCGCCACCGGGCGCATCACGTCGGCCACGGGTTCGACGAGGTGGGGCTCGACGTCGCGCACCAACTGCCCGCGCGAGAGCTGCAGCAGGTCCTCGACCAGCCGCGCCATCGTGTCGGCCACGCGGCGCGCGTCGTCGAGGTCGCGCCGCACTTCGGGCGTGGCCCGGCGATGGGCCCGGTCGACGAAGCCGCGCAGGCTGGTCAGCGGCGTGCGCAGCTCGTGGCTGGTTTCGGCGAGGAAGCTGCGCTGTGCGTCGAGGGCGCCCTTGAGCCGCTCGATCAGGTCGTTGAGGACCCTCGCGAGCTGGTCGACTTCGTCCCTCGGCCCCGACACCGGAATCGGCTCGAGGCGATCGGGGCCGCGCGTGCTCGCCGTGCGCGCCAGCCAGGCGATCGGACGGATCGACGCGGCCGCCGCCAGGTAGCCGAGCGCGGCCGCCCCGAGCGCGACCACGACCGCGACGGCGGCGAGCGACCGCGCCAGTCGGGTGAGGGTGCGGCCGATGTAGGCGGTGTCGGCGAGCACCGCCACGACCCCGAACTCGAACGGGGCCAGCGAGGCCAGGACGTCGCGTTCGCCGAGGCGGGCCCGGACCGTCACCGGCGCTTCGTCGGCACCGTTCCACACGTTGGCGACCGAGTCCGGCGGCAGCGACAGCGCCTCCCCGTCGGGCCCGTCGAAGGCGCCCGACGCCGCCAGCCGCTCCCCGCTCGGGGCGTAGAGGTGGATGCCCACGCGCCCGGTCGGACCCGCCACCAGCTCCGGGCGGGCGCCGTCGCTGCCGCGGTAGTTCTCGACCACGCGCTCCACGTCGCGCACCAACGCCGCGCGCAGATCGCCGACGAGGGCGCCACGGGTCACGACGTAGGCGGCGGCGGTGGCGGCGACGCCGATGAGCAGGGTCGCCAGCGCCGTGAAGACCGCCATCCGCCAGCGCAGCGGCAGCCCGCGGCGCACCAGCGCCGCGCCGTCGCCTGCGGCCCCCGACCCCCTGCGTCGGGCGCCCCGGCCGCCGACGACGAACGCGGTGAAGAGCATCCACGTCGTCACGGGATGTTTGACGAAGAAGCGTGTCATGTCCGACCCCCTGCGTTGCGCGCCCCGGCCGCCGACGGCGGGACGGGCGGGGTCGTCGGGCGCGGGCACGAAGCTAGGCCTTGACGGCGTACCCGATGCCGCGCACGGTGCGGATGAGGCCGAAGCCGCCGGCGTCGCGAAGCTTGGCCCGGATGTTCGCGATGTGGACGTCGACGACGTTGCTCGTCGGCGGGAGCTCCTCGTCCCACACGTTGGCTTCGATCTCTTCGCGGGCGTACACGCGGCCGGGTTGCTGGGTGAGGAACATCAGGAGCTCGAATTCGCGTGGGCTGAGGTGCAGTTCGTGGTCGCCGTGGTGCGCGCTGCGCTGGGCGGCGTCGAGCACGAGCTCGCCGACGGTCCGCACCGCGCCGCCCGAGCGCTTGCGAAGCTGCACGCCCACGCGGGCGATCAGCTCCTGGATGTGGAACGGCTTGGCGAGGTAGTCGTCGGCGCCCGACTCGAGCAGGTCGACCTTCGTGTCGACGTCGTCGGCGGCGGTGAGGATGATGATCGGCGTCTCGCTCGTCTTGCGCACCCGCCGCGCGATCTCGGCGCCGTCGAGATCGGGCAGCCCGAGATCGAGGATGACCAGGTCGGGCTCCCGCTCGCGGATCGCGGTGAGCCCGCGCATGCCGGTCTCGTGGGCCTCGACCTCGTAGCCGGCCTCGCCGAGCTCGAGCGTCAGGAGCTTGGCGATGTCGGTGTCGTCCTCGACGATCACGATCCGCTCGCTCATGGGTCGCCGAAGGCGAGCGCCAGGCCGCGCTGTTGCGCGAGCCAGGCGCGCAGCGACAGCGGATCGTCGCGATCGACGAGGCGCACGACCAGGTCGAGCCCGTCGTCGGACACGCGTCCGTCGAGGAAGGTCGCAGCGTCGGCGTTCGCGCTCCGGTCGGCGGCCGCGAGGCCGGGCGGGAAGATCGACACACGGATCGGCGTGCCGGGCTCGAGGCGAGCGTCGAAGCGCAGCTCGCCCTCGACGACCTCGGCGCGGGCGTAGACGGTGAGGAGGTCGGGCGACATCAGCCACACCGACGTCCCCGGCTCCATCGCCGGGAGTCCCCCGAAGGTCTGCCCGAGCAGGAACCACAGCAGCAGGGCGGTCATGGCGCCCAGCCTAGCAACCCCGCCTGACCGTCGCCTCCGGTTCGGCTGAAGGTTCCTTCATCGAGCCCCGAACGGGGCGCCGCGGCGAGCGACGAGGTCGAGGCTCCCGCGGGTGGTCGCCTCAGAACTCGGAGGCCATCAACTCCTCGGCGTGCGCACGGTCCTCGCGCTCGAGGAAGGTCCGCACTCGCAGGTCGAGCGCCGCCTCGAGCTGGGCGCGGGCGGCCTCGCGATCGCCGAGCCGAAGCAGCGCCTCGGCGAAGGCGACGCGGTGGGTGATGGCGCGCGGCTCGAGCTCGATCGCCCGCTCGAACAGCGGCGCGACCTCGCCGCTTCGCCCGCCCAGGATCCACGGCACCTCGAGGTGCCACAGCGCGAGGGCATGCAGGACGTCGGCGTTGTCCGGGTCGAGCTCCAGCGCCGTGCGCAGGGCGCCGCGCACCTCCTCGGCGAGGCCCAGCGACTGCAGCACGCCGCGGAACTGCCCCAGCCGGCCGAGCGCACGGGCCAGCTCGAGGTGGGTGTCGGAGACCTCGGGATGCCGTTCGATCGCCGTGCGGGCCCGCTCGGCAGCCAGTGCGAACAGGCGCTCGGCCTCGGCCGGATCGTCGCTGTGGTCGGCCTGGTAGGTCGTCGCGCGGGCGTGCTTGATGAGCAGGCTGGCGTTCGTCGTGCCGCGCTCGACGGCCGCACCGTAGGCCTCGACGGCCTCGGCGAAGCGGCCCTGCTCGAGCGCGCGATCGCCGTCGAGCTCGCTGGCGACGGCGGCTGCGCCGGCGCCGAGGATCGCGAGCGCGAGCAGGCTCACGAGCCAGGGGGCGACGCGCGCCGTGCGACGGGTGGGGACTCGTGCCATCGGACACCTCCAGCTGCCCGCGCGGCGTGCGTGCGGGCCTCGGACGAAGCGTGCGGGGGACGGGACGATCATACCGCTCGCCGTCGACCGTCGCCGGGGCGGCCCGACCCGGTGTGAACGACCTAACCCACGCCGTGCGCGAGGTCCATCATCATGAGGCGGACTCGTATACTGGCGTCGGCCACGTCGATGCACCGCTGCGACGGACCCGTCCGTTGCGCATCGTCGTCCCCGCAACGCCTGCGCACCACCCTTTCCACCGACCGAGGGGACCCTCATGATGACCCGATCCGGCGTTCGCGCCCTGATGGCGCCCGCCCTCCTGCTCGCCCTGCTCGCCCTGTTCGGGGCGACGGCCTCGGCGCAGGAGTTCGACGCCAACCGGTACTACCGCCAGTGCCTCAGCTTCGAGGTCGGCGGCGACCTCGGGGCGGCCCAGCGCGCCTGCGAGAATGCCTTGCAGGTCGATCCGAGCTTCGTCGACGCCCGCCTCGCACTCGCCCGCATCGAAGTGCAGCAGGGCAACTACGGAAGCGCCGAGACCCGCCTCGAGGCGCTCCGGCGCCTCGTCGACAGCGCCGAGCCCGATCTCCTGCTCGCCGAGGTCTCCCTGGCGACCGACCGGGCCGACCGGGTCCCGAGCTTGCTCGCGAGTGCGCGGCGCGCACTCGACGTCGAATTCAACCGCGAACTCGCGGCACGCCTGAACTACCTCGAGGGGCAGATGGCGGCGAACCAGGGCGAGATCGACGCCGCGCTCGAGGCCTACCAGCGCGCCATCGCGCTGGACGGCCTCGACGTCGGGTACCGCCTCGCCGACGCCGAGCTCCGGCTCGAGGTGGGCGACGCCGCCGGCGCTCGCGACCAGCTGCTCGCCTACGAGGCGCTCGCCGCCAGCGAGCCCGAGGCCGCCGTCCGATCGCTCCTGGGTCGCTCCCACTGGGCGGTGGGCGACGGCGAGGCGGCGATCGACGCCCTCAACTCGGCGCTCACCCTGCGCACGTCCCGCGAAGCCGACGCGCAGGTCGACGACCTCGTCGCGCTCTCGTTGATCTACTACGGCCAGGGGAACCTGCGCAGCGGCGGGGTCGCCCTGCGCGGTGCCATGCAGCGCGGCAACCTGCTGAATTTGGCGCTGTCGAACACGCTCCTCTGGGTCGGCCTCCTGCTCGTGGTGCTCGCGGTGCTGCTGGTCGGCGAGAGCCGCATCGCGCCGACCTCCACGCTCGAGGTGGTCGAGGGACCCCAGCCGTGGACGGTCGGGGACGTCTACCGCTCGTTGATCGCCGCCGTGCTGCTCGGACTGCTCGCCATGCTCGTCTACGGACTCGCCGTGTACGGCGACGCGCTCGCCCTGTTCGCGCCCGTCATCGGCGACGGGGTGCGCGGGATCGGCCTGCTCGTCTTCAGCCTCGTGCTCGCCTTCAGCGCCATCCAGACCGTGCGCCGCAACGGCTTCGACGCCGGCGATGCCCTGCTCTCGGGGGGCTCCCAAGCCAGCCTCGGTGTGCTCGTCGGCCTGCTGATGCTGGCCGTGACGCTGGGCTACCTGGCCTACCGCCCCGACGCGGCGTGGCTCGGCGAGTTCTACCTCGATCTGGGCACCCTGCAGATCCCCGCCATCCTCGCTGCCCTGCTGCTGCCGCTCACCGAGCTGTTCTTCCGGCCCTTCGCGATGACCGCGCTCCGGCGTCGCTACGACGTGTCGATCGCCGCCGTGCTGTCGGTGGGGCTCTATGCGCTGGTGCTCGGGACGCCGATCGTGCTGCTGCTCGTGCTCGGCGGGCTGGCCGTGTACGTCTACCGGCGCTCGAACGGCGGCCTGCCCCCCTTCCTGGCCATGCTGGTCCTCCACCTCGGCCTCGTGCTGGGCGTGACGCTGATCCCGTGGGTCCGCGCGCTCGTCGTGTGAGCCCGCGCGGGCACCGGCGCAGCTAGCCACCCCGATGCCGCTGCCGATCGATCCCACGATGGACGTCGCGCGCGACCCCTTCGTCGCGCTGCGCCGCCCGGGTCGCGAGGGCGTCGCCGGGGCCCCGCTCCTGCTCGAACGTCCCGACGGGTGGGCGCTGCCGCTCTGGTCGAGCGTCGCGGCGGCGGAGGCCTTCGCGCGCGACGCGGGGGTCGACGGGCTCGACGTCGTGGCGATCGAGGCCGGCGACCTGCGGGGCAAGGAGGAGTTGCTGGACGACGCCCTCGCCTCGGGCGCGGCGCTCGTGCTCCACGACCCCGGGCCCGAAGCCCCGGGGGGGCGCGGCCACGACCTGGTGCAGCGGGCTCGAAACGAGCTGCTCGCCGAGCGGCGGGCGAGCGCCTGCCTCTAGCGGTCGGCGGTCGCCGACGCAGCGACGCGGCGATCCAGCGACGCGGCGGTGCAGCGAGGGGACCGACGCGCGGACGGACGCGTCGGGCCGTCGCACGGGGACGTACGGCCCCCGGGGCGCACGGGAGCGAAGCGCTACAATCGCCCGCACCCGACGCACGGACCCGCACGCCCCGTAAGGAGGACGCATGCCGCCGACCTCGCCGTCGACCCCACCCCCGTCGAAGCCGCCGACCCCACCCTCGAACGCCTCGCCCGCCTACCCGATCGAGCCGTGGACGGTCCGCGAAACCGAGGTCGTTCCCGCGCTGCATCAGCGCAACGAATCGATCTTCTCGATCGGCAACGGCTACATCGGGATGCGCGGGAACCTGATCGAGGGCTTCGACGTCCCCGGCGGCAGCAGCGTCCCCGGCACCTACCTCAACGGCTTCTTCGAATCGGCGCCGATCGTCTACGGCGAATCGGCCTACGGCTACGCGGCCGACCGCCAGACGATGCTCAACGTCACCGATGCGAAGAGCATCGAGATCGCCATCGACGGGGAGCGCTTCTCGCTGGGGCGCGGCACGGTGGAGTCCTCCGAGCGCGCCCTCGACCTCGAGCGCGGGGTGCTGCGGCGGGAGGTCGTGTGGGCCGCCCCGTCCGGCGCGCGGCTGCGCATCGAGACCGAGCGCTTCGTCTCGTTCGCGCGGCGCGAGGTCGCCGCGATCCGCGTGGCCGTCACGCCGCTCGACGGGGCGGCGCGCGTCGCGCTGCGCTCGTCGGTCGACGGCCGGGTCGCGAACCAGGTCGAGACCGGCGACCCGCGGGTGGGCTCGTCGCTCGAGGGCCAGGTGCTCGAGCCCTTCGACCGGCTCGCATCGGGCCGGCGCCTCGGGATCGCCCAGCGGACGCGGCGCAGCCGGATGGCGCTCGCCTGCGTCGCCGTCCACGACCTGCGCGGCGGTCGGCTCGAGGCCGAGACCCCGGCCGAGGAGGTCGGCGACGACCCGCGCGTCGCCGCTTGGGGGGCGACCGTCGAGGTGGAGGCCGGCAGCACCGTCGAACTCGACAAGACGATCGTCTACGTCGACGCCCGCGACGGCGCCGAGGACGCGCTCCTCGAGCGCGCGACGCGGGTCGCCGACGACGCCGCCGCGGCCGGCTACGCGGCCCTGCGGGAGGAGCACGTGGCCGACCTCGCCGCGTTCTGGGACCGCGCCGACGTCGACATCGAGGGCGACGACGCGACCGCCCAGAGCCTGCGCTTCGGCATGCTGCACCTGCGCTTCGGCGCCGGCACCGACGGCCGCACGCACATCGCGGCCAAGGGCCTGACCGGCGAGGGCTACGAGGGGCACTACTTCTGGGACACCGAGCTGTACATGCAGCCGCTGTTCACCTTCGTCCGGCCGGAGGTGGCGCGGGCGCTGATCGAGTTCCGCATCGGCACCCTGCCGGCGGCCCGGGAGCGGGCCGCGGAGCTGTCGCACGATGGCGCGCTCTTCGCGTGGCGCACGATCGACGGGCGCGAGGCCTCGGCCTACTACCCGGCGGGCACCGCGCAGTACCACATCAACGCGGACATCGCCTACGGCATCGAGCAGTACGTCGACGCGACCGGCGACCGCTCGCTGCTGTGGGACGGGGGCGCCGAGCTGCTGTTCGAGACGGCCCGCTTCTGGCTGAGCCTGGGCTTCGTCAATCCGCGGTTCGCCGGCGACGCGGCCGGCGATTTCTGCATCCACGGGGTCACCGGGCCCGACGAGTACACCGCGCTCGTGAACGACAACCTCTACACCAACCTGATGGCGCAGCGGCACCTGCGCTTCGCGGCCCGCGTCGCCGGTGAGCTCGCCGAGCGCGACCCCGAACGCTTCGACGCGATCGAGACGGCGCTCGACCTCCACGCCGCGGAGGTGGCCGCGTGGAGCGACGCCGCCGAGCGGATGCGTCTCCCCTTCGACGCGGCGGCCGGGGTCCACCCCCAGGACAGCACCTTCCTCGACAAGGAGCCGTGGGATTTCGAGGCCACGCCGGCCGATCGCTACCCGCTTCTGCTGCACTACCACCCCCTCGACATCTACCGGCGTCAGGTGCTCAAGCAGGCCGACGTGGTGCTGGCGATGGTCACCTGCGGCGAGCACTTCTCGCGGGCCGAGGCGCGCCGCGACTTCGACTTCTACGAGGCGCTCACCACGCACGACAGCTCGCTCTCGCCCTGCATCCACGCCATCGCGGCGGCCCAGCGTCACGCTGCTGGCAGCGGACGGCACGGTCATCGCGACCTACGGCGATCTGCACGGCGGGGCGGTTCGCTTC